>NZ_JBHWGD010000015.1:39273-40902 GCF_042733235.1 Kitasatospora sp. NPDC059722 | reverse complement strand
CCGCGGGGGGGCCGTTCGTGGTGGGCCCCGCCTTTTTCAGAAGCCCACCCCTCCGCCGGCCCGCGCGCCCCCCGCGGCGGGGGCCCAACGCCCCTGCCAGCAGCAAGCCGCTGACCAGTGCGCCGATTGTTCCCGTGGCAAGGATTCCCTTGGAACGCAAGACATCTCCCTCTGAGTCAATCAATAAGCCGCCTGCAACCCGGATGTTCGGGCGCATCAGCCGATGATCATGAACGCTAGGCCTGCCATTGCGTCCGACCCAGAGGGCGGAGGTCCTGAAGAATCGACCGGACGTCCTGTAGCCGGACGAAGCTTTCTGCACAGCACCCGGCGCAATAGGGACTGGCGGCGTTCGAGGAAGCCGTCGACCGGTACCCGCTCAGGGGCCTTCGATGCGCTCCACGATCAGTTCGCACAACTCGTGGGTGCGCAGGGCGTCGTGGGCGTCGAGCGTCTTCCCTCCGCGGACGGCGTCGAGGAAGGTGAGGACGCACTGCTCGATGCCGCGCTGGCGGGCCACCGACACCCAGTCGCCGCGGCGGCGGGTAGTGGGCTGGCCGCGGTGGTCGATCACCTCGGCGAGGTTGTGGACCTCGCGCTTGGAGTCGGTGCCGGAGACCTGGAGGACCTCCTCGGTCGAGCCGCTGCGACGGTTCATGATGCCGAGGGCCGTGAAGCCGTCGCCGGCGAGCGTCAGGACGACGTGCTCGACCAGGCCGTCGACGCGACGGGCGCGGACGTCCACGTGCTCGACCTCGCCGGGGACGAGGAAGCGCAGGGTGTCGACGACGTGGATGAAGTCGTCGTACACCAGGGTCCGGGCGGCCTCGGGCAGGCCCTCGCGGTTCTTCTGGAGGACGACCAGGTCGCGCGGGCGCTCCAGCGCCTGCACGTAGCCGGGGGCGTGGCGGCGGTTGAAGCCGACCATGAGCGAACGGCCGGTGCGGTCGGCGAGGTCGACGAGGCGGCGGGCGCCGTCGAGGGTGTAGTCGAGGGGCTTGTCGACGTAGACGTCCACGCCGGCGGTGAGCAGCTCCTCGACGATCGGGACGTGCTGGTCGGTGGCCGCGTGCACGAAGGCGGCGCGGATGCCGCCCTTGATGAGCTCGCCGAGGTCGGTGTGGCGGTGGGCGGGGTCGATGCGGTGGGTGTCGCCGATGCGGTCGAGCTTGGCGCGGTCGCGGGTCATCAGGCGCAGGTCGAGGCCGGGCAGCGCCGTGAGGACGGGCAGGTAGGCCTTCTGCGCGATGTCGCCGAGGCCGACCACGCCGACGGGGAACGGCATGTCGGGGGCAGCAGTCTCAGTCATCGAATCTCCAGCCGTGCGGGTGGTCGTCAGCCGTCCCAACCTTACGCACCGGCGGCCGAGCCCGGACTGCCAACTGCGGGCCCGGCCCTTCGCATCCTCACAGGAGCTCGCCGAGGCGCGCCCAGGGGCGGAGCTGTCGACGACGCCCCGGTCCGCCACGAGCTTCTCGAGGGCTGCACGTTCGCTCCGGCTCATGTCCGCACGGAGACGCGGGGGGGGGGGGGGGGGGCCGGGGGGGGGGGGGCGCGCGCCGGCCGCGTCGGCGCGTGATGTGGGTGTTGAGAGACACCCACTGACTATGGGGAGTGTCTGGGTTGTCT
>NZ_JBHWGD010000015.1:0-39263 GCF_042733235.1 Kitasatospora sp. NPDC059722 | reverse complement strand
CGGGGCGGGGTCGTCTCGTGGCCCGCGCCGCTCAGCTAGTACGTCCGTTGCTCGTCCGCTTGTAGGCGACTACCGGGCGCCGGGGGGGGGGGCGCGCCCCCCCCCCCCCCCGCGTCTCGCTACGATTCCCGGCCGCAGCCGGTTGATCGCCGTGTTGCCGCCACCCTGGAATTCGTCGTTGCCGGAGGGCCTTCACCGTTCGACGGAATCACGGGCCCGGGCCGTGAACAACCGCACAGCCCTGGTGCCGGACGTATTCCGGCGAGTTGCTACGGCTTGGTCCACTTCTGGTTGGCGCCGCCGGTGCAGGTGTACAGGGTCGCGGGAGAGCCGTTGTCGGTTCCCCAGCCCTTGACTTCGAGACACAGGCCGGTGGTCTGGTGGCGAATGGTGTTGTCGGCGTTGTCCAGGTTCCACTTCTGGTTGCTCTCACCCGTGCAGGCGACGGCGTGCATCGGAGCGGGGAGCTTGGAGGTGTCGCCGGCGGGGGCGAGGCAGTTGCTGCCGAAGACCCGCAGTTCCTTGGCGCGGGTGCGGACGAACTCCTGGTTGTCGCCGCCCCAGTGGTCCCAGATGATCACGCTGCCGTCGCTCTTGGCGTCCAGTGCCCTGCCGGAGGCCTTTCCGGTGAAGGCGAAGGTGTGCGCGTTCGCGTCCTTGACCCAGTCCGTGACGTTGTCGGTACGGGTGATCACGGCCTGGTTCTTGCCGGCGGGCTCGCCTATGCAGTTGTGCAGGGAGGAGGTGCTGGTGACACCGACGAGTTCGCCCTTGCCGTTGATCACAGGACCGCCGGCGTCGCCGCGGCAGATGGCACCGCTGACATCGCCGTTGAGCGAGGACGCGGTGATGCCCTTGTCTCCTACGGTGACGGAGGTCTGGGCGCGTGACACCGGCACCCACTCGTCCTTGGTGCGGCCGTAGCCGACGGCCTTGAGCGGTTCGCCCATGGCGACGGAGATGGCAAGGGCGATGGGGGTGACGCCGGTGGCCGGGCGTTCCAGGTGCAGGAGAGCCAGGTCGCGGCTGTCGTGGGCCCTGAGTTCGGTGACGGCCAGAGTCTGGCCGGCCCAGAACGCGAGCACCGCGGGCACGACGCAGGAGAGCGGCGTCCAGAAGACGAGCGACCCAGCAGCTGCGCCAGGATAAACAGCTTCTGCGGTGGCCACCGGGAGTTGAGGAGGTGGTGCAGGGGCCGGTGTGGCCCGCTCCGGCGGCGACGGCGAAGTCGGCGTACTTCCCGTCCGGGTGGAACGCCGGGATGACGCAGAGGGAGGTCAGTGCGAGTGCGGCGGCCGAGGCGGCCACGGTGGCCAGCCCGAGCCGTCTGTTGCCCTTCAGGAAGACGTAGCACCCTACGGCCGTGACGGTGACGGGCGGGCTTCTGAAAAGCCGGTGCGAGCACGCACATTTGTGACCGTGGAAGCCATGCTGCGGAGACCGGCACCCGAGGCTCAGGGACGAAGGACCCGGGCTGATCGGGAGAACTCACAACCTATTTCTGCCTTGCAGTCGCCTTTGGTCTCGCCACAGGCGGCCCCAACGCGACCGCGACAGAGGCCGGATTCACCTCTCGCATCCACTTAAGCATCACTGGTTTGTCGCACTTCGTGAATCTGAATACTCACCTGCGCAACCACCCCCGCTCATAGGTTCGTTCGCACCTGAATGTTCTCGAAGGGGTGAAGAGTGACGAATGTGACCGCCGGCAGGGACGTGCCCGGGGCCGGCGCCGCCGCCGTGTCGCTCTCGGATCTCGTCGAGTGGCATGTGCTGCCCGCCGTGGACTACCCCGGCTCCGGGATATCGCTGAGCTGCAGCGAGACCGGCCGAGACCCCGAGGATCCAACCGCATGAGCCCGTCCCCGGGGGACGGTCGGACGTTCCTGCCGCTGCGGCACCGCAACTTCCGGCAGCTCGCCGGCGGGCGGTCGTTGATCTACTTCGCCAACGCCATGGCGCCCGTGGTGCTCGGCTTCGCCGTGCTCGACCTCACCGGGTCGACGACCGACCTCGGCTTCGTCGTGGGCGCGCGATCGCTCGCCAACGTCGCGCTACTGCTCCTCGGCGGCGTCGTCGCCGACCGGTTCTCCCGGACCGTGGTCCTTCAGGGCTCGGCGGTCGGGGCCGCCCTGGTGCAGGCCGTGGTCGCACTGACCGTCCTCCTCGGCTGGACCTCCGTACCTCTCCTCGTCGTCCTCGGCGTGGCCAACGGCGCGCTGTCCGCGCTCTCGCTGCCGGCCTCGGCAGCGCTGACCCCGCAGACCGTCCCCGCGGACGTGCTGCGGCCGGCCAACGCCCTGATGCGCATGGCCACCAACATCGGCATGATCGTCGGCGCCTCGCTCGGCGGTGTGGTCGCCGCCCTGATCGGCCCCGGATGGGGACTCGCGGCCAACGCGCTCTGCCTGTTCCTCGCCGCGGTGTGCTTCCACGGTGTCCGGGTCCCGGCGAACGACAACGGGCCGGCCGAACGCTCCCGCCCCCTGCATGAACTGCGGGAGGGATGGCGCGAGTTCACCGCCCGCACCTGGGTGGTCGCCGTCGTCCTCCAGTTCACCGTCGTGAACGCCGTCGTCGCCGGCGGGATCCAGGTCCTCGGGCTCGGCATCGCCGACGACACCTTCGGGCGCGGCTGGTGGGGCGCCGTCCTGGCCGCGCAGATGGTCGGCGCCGTCGCGGGCGGCTTCCTCGCCGCGCGCTCACGCACCCGGCACGCGCTGCGCCTGGGCGTGGCCCTCGTGACGCTGGAGGCGGTACCGCTGGTGGTGCTCGCCGAAGCACCGCACGCCCTGTTGCTCGGTGTGGCGATGTTCCTGAACGGCGTGGCCCTGGAGCAGTTCGGAGTGGCCTGGGACGTGTCGCTCCAGGAGAACATCCCCGCCGACCGCCTCGCCCGCGTCTACTCCTACGACGCGCTGGGGTCGTTCATCGCCCTGCCTGTCGGCGAGATGCTGGCGGGCCCGGTGGCCAACCTGGCCGGTGAACGGGCGACGCTGCTGTCGGGCGCCGTGCTGGTGGTGCTGGCCACCGCCGCTGCGCTGCTCAGCCGAGACCTGCGCCGCCTCACCGTCGCCCCCGCCGCGCCCGGACGGCCCGCCAAGGACCGGGATACCGACGCCGCGTAGCGCGGCGGGCCGCACACCCTCGGACCGCCGGTGACCTGTCCGGCCGGCTCGATGACGGGGCGAAGCCTCACGTCGTGGATCTGCGGGTCGACGCGGGATGGCGTGCCCGCCACACATCAGACCTGGAAGTAGAAGGAGATCCGGATCGTGGAGTCGATCCCGGGCAGCACGGCAACGTTCGCCGAGGCCGTCCACCTGACCGATCCGCCCGAGCCATCGACCGGGAACTCCGATGCCGGGCCCCCGGAGTCCGGTCGGGCCGGACGCGATGACGGCGTCGGCGTGTTCGGACGAAAAGGCCTGGTGCCCCGCCTCCGCACGGCCGGGCGTGCCCTGCGCGTCGCGGCCCGCAGGGCACGCCCGAGTGCGATGCCGGCGAGGCCGGAGCCGGTTCCTCTGAGCGCCGATGACCTTCGCCACCGGCGCGAGGAAGAACTGCTGACCCTGCACCCGGGCCTGGTGCGGGAACGCGGCCTGGTGACCGAGGTGCAGGACGACCTGCTCGCCGCGGACGCCTTCCTGCGCAGTTTCACGGAGGTCACCGACGTGCTGCGCACACGCGGGATCACGTTCGCGCCGATCCCCCGCCACGGCTCCCGCCAGTGGGTGGTGATCCCACCTGGGCTACGGGCCGACGTGCTGGCAGCCTGCGCCACGGCGTTCCGCGGCGTTCCCGTCTACGCCGATCTCCTCGGCCACGACCACACACATCGGACCGTCCTGGCGGAGGAACTCCCGGACGCGGTGGCCGAGTTGGAGGGCCATATCAAGCCCGCCGCCGCAACCGCAGACCACACCGACTCCATTGCCCCGGAGCCGGAACCCGTACGGGTCAAGGGCGTGCGGCTCTACCGTCCGGCAGTGACGAGCGGGCGGAGCCTCTTCTACGGCCATGAGTACGGCTGCGACCTGGACTTCTGGGACTCCGCACAACCCTCCGAAGGCGCCATCGCCGCGATTCACGAACCGCCGTTCGGATGGTGGACGCCCTCACTCGAAGCGGATTCCACCGTAAGGATCGCCGACCGGGACTTCCCGGTGCCGGCCACCTTCACCCGGGCACGCCTGAACGACATCACCTTCCCGGTGGACGCGGTCATCACCTGGGTCGACGACGGCGACCCCGTCTGGCAAGCCCGCCGCGCCGCCGCACTCACCGCACTCCCGGACCTTCCCGGCCCGCCGTGCAGCGGGACCGGCGACGAGCGTTTCCGCAACCGCGACGAACTGCGCTACTGCCTGCGGTCGATCGCGATGTACACACCCTGGATCCGCCACATCCACCTGGTCACCGACGATCAGCTGCCCCACTGGCTCGCGACCGAGCACCCCGGCCTCACCGTGGTCACACACCGGGAGCTCTTTACCGACCCCTCGACGCTGCCGGTCTTCAACTCCCACGCCATCGAGACCCAGCTCCACCGGATTCCCGCCCTCGCCGAGCACTTCCTGTACTTCAACGACGACATGTTCCTCGGACGACCACTCCGCCCCGAGCAGTTCTTCCAGGGCAACGGCGTCCCCCTCGTCAACCTCGACTCCCGAGTGATCCCGCCCGGTCCGGTCACCGCCTCCGACGACGAGTACGTCGCCGCACAGAAGAACACCCGCGCCCTCGTGCACCGCAGGTTCGGCCGGGACACCACCAACACGCTCCGCCACACGCCGTACCCGCTGACCCGCACGCTGCTCACCGAGAGCGCCGAGGACTTCGCCGCCGAACTCGCCGACACGGCCCGCTCCGTGTTCCGCTCGCCCACCGACATCGCCCCGATCACCCTGGCCGTCGCCCGCGGCTACCTCACCGGCCACGTCGCGTGGGGCCGGCTCGGGCACCACGACACCGACATCGGCCGGCAGGCCCAACTCGACCGGCTCCCCGCGCTCCTCCACGACCGCGCGACAGACACCTTCTGCCTCAACGACGGGGCTCTCGACCACCTCGACCACCTCGACCGCGCCGAGCAGGACCGGGCCATCACGGCTTTCCTCCAGGACTACTTCCCCGTCCCCGGACCATTCGAGGCCACCCCGCCACTCCCGACGGCACGGCGGCCCGCGACCGACCAGCCACCCGAGCCAGGGCCTTGAGGGCGAACAGCGCCCGATGCCCCCCAGGCCATGACTCCCACCGCGACAAACGTTCCGGATGAACCACATGAACACGAATCCGCACGAACCCACGCCGGCCGAGGCGAGAATCCGGCGGCACTACAAGACGCTCGCCGCCCACCTGGTCAGAGGACTTCCCCCGGGTCTGCCACCGGACCGGCTTCCTCCCGCATGGAAGATCGCGTGCTGGTACCGAATCCCACTATCCACAGCACAGTTCGTCCGGCGGGCCGCCACCACCCGGCTGCGCCCACCACTCCGGCTGTGCCCGGACGACCCCTCGTGCCCCGTGTGGGTCGGTGTGGCGGCGGATCTGCGCGAGCGCATCCGGGAGGGCCGCTTCAGCGGACGGATGCCGGGACGCAAGCCGCTCGCGGCCGCCTACAAAGTCGGGACCGACACGATCGGCAAGGCCCTCGAACTGCTCGCCGATGAGCACCTGGTCGAGATCAGGCCGGGGACGCAGGGCACCTACGTCTCCCAAGAGCTACTCGACGAAGAAGAAGTAGGACGATACGACGCTCGCGCGATCGGGGTCCCGGTCAGCAAACTGGACCGAGACGCCGTGACACCAGGAACGACCGGCGGTGAGAACACGACGTGACGGCACGAGACGCTCAGGGCGGGCCGGCCGGGGGCCGCTTGAGCCGACGCGGTGTACTCAGGGGCCTGATCGGAGGCCCCGTCCTCCTGCTCACCGCCTGCGACGACGCCAAGACCGCCGGCACACGTCACCGCCGGTGGCTACGGCCGCCCCGGTGGCTGCGATGGCGGCAGTGCGCCGGAGGCCTCCGCTGTCGCGATCACCGCCAGCCCGGCCGCCGGCACTGGTTCCACCGACTCCAGTGACACGGCGAAGAGCACCGTCGCAGGCGGGGCCTTCGAGGGTTGCCTGAGATCCGCGGACCGCCCCAGCCGATTCGCCATATTTCGACGGCTGACGAGTCAACGAAAGTCGTCATGTCGGCTCATATTCTCCCCCTGAACACACGGCGAGCCGAGCGACCGCCTTGCCATCAGGACTCAAGCAGAGTCATCCCTCCGAACCTCACCCACATGAAACTGACTGGCTCACTCTTTCTCTTTCTCTCGATCGTCTTCGTCCCCCTTCCCGTGGGCCTCCTGATGTCCCTTTGGAACCGGGTGGGCGGTCCGCAGCCACTCCGCTTCGCAAGTCGTCTCGCCATGGTCCTCTTCACCCAAGCGACCGCCATCACGCTGGTGCTCGTCGTCGTCAACAACAGCAACCAGCTCTACGGCAGTTGGGGAGACCTGCTCGGTACCGACAGCCACGTACGGGCCGTTCCCGTGCCACCAGTCGAGGAAGCGGTGCCCAACAAGGTCGGGCCCGGCGCTCCGGAACAGCCCAAGGTCATCCAGCAGTTCGGGCCGGTCGACGACAACGCGGTGCCGAAGGACGTGAGGACGACCGACGTGAAGGGCCGGATCTCCCGCGTGGACGGCAAGGTCAACGCCGAGACCTGGCTGGCGCGCGACATCCCGCAGATGATCCTCGACAACTTCCGCGCCGAGCCCGGCCCCGAGAACTGGGCCGTGGCCGGCTACTCGGCAGGCGCACACTGCGCCGCGCGCCTCGCCCTGGCGCATCCGAACCGCTACCACGCCGGTATCGGCATGTCCGGCTACAACGACCCGAACGGTCAGCGGGACTCGCTCACCGCGAAGGACCCGCACCTGCGGGAGATCTCCAACCCGCTGTACGCGCTGACCCACGCGCAGACACCGCCGAATGTCGCCCTCTACCTGACGGGCCAGAAGGGCGACGGCTACGAGGACGCGCTGGCCCTGCAGAAGGCGGCCAAGGCACCGACCTCCGTCACCCCGGTGGAGGTCGACGGGCCGCATCTCACCTCCACGTGGACGCGGCTGGTCCCGTCCGCGTTCACCTGGCTGACCCGGACGATCGCCGCGAAGACGGGCTGAGCGGCATCCGACCGAAGCGCCCCAGGCACCGAGAGACAGAGAACCACATGACCATACCCAGCACCTGCGAGCCGACCGGCCCGTACGACATCCCGACGGCCACCCCCTCCGGTGGGCTTCCGTCGGCCCCGGTGCCTCCCAGCATCTCCATCCCGGCACCCGGCGTCACGCCGGCCACCGGTTCAACCGTCAACGAAGCGTCTGCCACCGCCAGGGCCGGCCGGACCTCCAGCGGCAGCCTGATCATGGCGCTCGGCTCACTCACCTCACGCGCGCTCGGTTTCGTCCGGGCCGCGGTGATCGCCGCCGCCCTCGGCACCGCCGCGGTCGGGGACGGCTACGCCG
The DNA here is from genome assembly GCF_042733235.1 of Kitasatospora sp. NPDC059722. Taxonomy (NCBI): domain Bacteria; kingdom Bacillati; phylum Actinomycetota; class Actinomycetes; order Kitasatosporales; family Streptomycetaceae; genus Kitasatospora; species Kitasatospora sp. NPDC059722. The sequence continues at coordinate 31,734 of NZ_JBHWGD010000015.1, read as the reverse complement.
TGGCGACCCTGCTGCCGAACACGATCTTCATCATGCTGATCGGCGGCGTCCTCAACTCGGTGTTCGTCCCGGAGCTGGTCCGGGCCGCCCAGCAGCACGACGACCACGGCGCGGCGTACACCAACCGGCTGCTGACGGCCTGTGGGACGGCGCTGCTCGTGATCACCGCGCTCGCCTTCACCTGTGCGCCGACGATCGTGGACGCGTACACCGGTTACGGTCCGCACGACACGGCGCAGCGCGAACTCACCCTCGCGCTGGCCAGGTACTGCCTCCCGGCGATCCTGTTCCACGGGCTGTTCGGGTTGCTGGGACAGGTACTCAACTCACGCGACCGCTTCGGGGCGATGATGTGGGCCCCGGTGCTCAACAACGCCGTCGTCATCGCCGTCTTCGCCCTCTACCTGGTGCTGTACGACTACGCGGGTTCGGCGGACGACGTCTCCGGCGGCGGAGCCGCGCTGCTGGGCCTAGGCAGCGCCTTCGGCATCCTGGTGCAGGCGCTCGCGCTGCTGCCCTCGCTGCGCGCCTCCGGCTTCCGCTACCGCCCGCGGTTCGACTGGCGCGGTGCCGACCTCGCCGGCCCGTTGCGGGCGGCCGGGTGGGCCCTTCTGCTGGTTGTGGTCACCCAGCTGTCCTTCCTGGCCATCACGAACCTGGCCACCGGAGCGCTGTCCAAGGCCCACGGGGACGGACTGACCGCCGGCCTGGGCTACAGCGCGTACAACAACGCCTACCTGCTCTTCAACGTCCCCCAGGGCATCGTCTCGGTCTCCCTGGTGACGGCGATCCTGCCGGGCATGTCCCGCTCGGCGACGGCGGGCCGGTTCACCGAGGTCGGCCGGGAACTCGCCCGGACCCTGCGGACGACGGCCGGGATCATCGTGCCGGCCTCCGTGGCCTTCCTCGCCCTGGCGGACCCGATCACCGATCTCGCCTACGGTCACGGCGGCGTCTCGACCACCGACACCGAGGTGATCGCCCAGACCCTGGCGGCCTTCGCGCTCGGCCTGCCGGCCTTCTGCGCCCAGTACACGCTGGCCCGCGGCTTCTATGCGATGGGCGACGCCCGCACTCCCTTCTGGCTCACCGCAGTGACCGCGGGGAGCAACGTGCTGCTCTCCGCCGTCGCGTTCCTGGTGCTGCCGAGCCGCTGGATCATCGTCGGCATGGCGGTGGCGCACACCCTCGCCGTACTGATCGGTGCCGCCATCACCAGCCGGGCGCTGGACCGCCGACTCCGCCGGGAGGCCGCGGCGCTCCTGACCAGCCCTCCGCCAGCAGGCACCCAATACACGCCGGCCCGTAGCGGGCTGGACGACGGCGGGATCATCCGCCTCCACCTGACGCTGGTGATCGCCGGCGCGCCCGGCGCGCTGGCCGCGTACTGCCTGAGCGGTTGGTTCGACGACCTGCTGGACGGCGGGGCGATCGCCGCCATGACGTCACTTGGCTTCGGCTCGGCGGCCGTCCTCGCCTCGGTGCTGGTGCTGGCCCGCCCGCTCGGGGCCGACTCCGTGGTCGCCCCGCTGGCCCGCAGGCTGCGCATCCCCTACCCGGCTCCGGCCGCCCGCCGGGGCAGACACCGCCGATGAGTCCTCACTTCCTGCGGGCGTCCGGAATCGGCGGGGAATCGTCGACAACAAGACCGGGCGGCCAGAGAGCCAGAGAGCCAGAGAGCGAGTTAGTGGATTCTGTGCCACCACCTGCATCAGGCTCGCAGCGCCGATCCAACCCCGGCCTGGCGGGAGCGGGCACGGCCGGATCCCTCCCGATGCGACGACACGCCTGGCCAGTAAGTCAGCTCCTGTTTCCGTCGGCACCGCACGGGAGCACGGCCCCGGGGTGGGCTGCTTGGAGGTCGTGCAGAACCTGGGTCTCGACGGTGTGGATGGCCGTGGGCGGGACGTTGATGAGCTGGTCGAAGGGCCGGTCGACGTTCTGGATGATGACGAGCGCGCTGCCCAGCAGGACGGTGATGGCGACGAGCGCCGCGAGCTGCCCGCGGTTGTCCCGGTGTGGCACGGCGATGCCCAGGGCGATCACCGTCATCGCGAGCACGGTCAGCAGGAACCAGAAGATCGGAGCCGGGATGCTGGGGCTGGCCTGCGCCACCCGTTCCTCTCGCGCGAGGGAGCGCTGGTCGTCGGCTGCGACGAGCATCCCGAACGCCTGCTCGGTGCGCAGTGTCTGGAACACTCCGCGAAATGCGTAGCTCCACTGGTCCGAGGCGTCCGAGCTGCGCACGGCGGCCATGGCGGGCCACTCGGCCGTCCGTACGGTACGGGCGTAACAAACCACGTCCTGGAGCAGCTGGCTCTGCTGGGGCTCGGGGGCGTAGGTGGCCATGGCGGCCAGGTGGGCCAGCTCGTGGGCTTCGCGGCGGGCCGCGTCGCCGGCCTGAGCGTACGAAGCGGAGGCGGTGACCAGGACGAAGGCCAGCAGCAGGATGGCCAGGGTCTGCATGGGGCCGATCAGTTCCTGGACCTTCATCCCCTGGTCGGTCTCGGTGACCATCCTTGGGCGCAGGTACCGGTTCGCAGCAACCGACGCCGACAGCGCGGCGGCGAGGACCACGATGATGACGATCACGACGGGGGCCACCTCCTGAAGCGATCTTCACGACACCGGATGTCCCGGGCGGGTTGACCCGCCGCACGCGCCGCCCAAATGGGTGGGCCCGTGTCCGGGCCATGTGCGCAGGTGAATGCCCGGCGAGCTCCACTCGCGCCGTAGAGGCCTTGCCTGCGCCGGAAGTCGGGACTCGTGCCGGAGTCCGCTGCCGAGTCCCGCAACAGGGCCGACAAGACGGTGCCGATCGGCTCGTTCTCCCGCCCCGGCAGTTCGGTACGGCCTCAGGCGGTCGTCGTGGCCGCCTCGGCCAGGGCGTCCAGCACCGGGCGGATCAGCGGGTGCCCGTCCGCGCCCGCGCGGACCGCGGCGAAGACGCGGCGGGTGGCGAGCTCGCTGTCCACCGGGCGGACGGCCACCTGCCCGAGGTCGACGCCGCGCAGGGCCGAGCGCGGCACCAGGGCCACGCCCGCGCCGGCGGAGGCGAGGGCGACGACGGCCCGGAAGTCGTCCGAGGAGTGGACGAGGCGGGGCTGGAAGCCGGCGTGCTCGCAGGCCAGCAGGACGACGTCGTGGCAGGGGTTGCCGGGGTAGGGCCCGATCCAGGGCTCGGCGGCGAGGTCGGCGACGGCGATCGGGCCGGTGCCGGCGGCCAGCGGGTGGCCGAGCGGCAGGACGGCCTCGAACGGCTCGGCGTACAGCGGCACGCGGGTGAGCCGGGCGTCGTCGGCGCGCGGGGCGCCGCGGTACTCGACGGCCACAGCCAGGTCCGCGCGCCCGTCGAGGACCATCGGGAGGCTGGCGTCGCCCTCGGCGTCCAGCACCTTGAGCCGCACGCCGGGGGCGCGCGCGGCGAGCAGGCCGATGGCGGGGGCGAGGACGAGGGCGATGCCGGTCGCGAAGGAGGCGACGGTGACCTCCCCCGCGACGCCCGCACTGTACGCGGCGAGGTCGGCCTCCGCCCGTTCGAGCTGGGCGAGGACGGCGTCGGCGTGGCCGAGCAGGATCTCCCCGGCCGCCGTGAGGCGCACGCCCCGGCCCTCGCGGGCGAGCAGGTGGTGGCCGGTCTCCTGCTCCAGGGCGGCCAGCTGCTGGGAGACCGCGGAGGGGGTCAGGTAGAGGGCGGCCGCGGCCGCGGTCACGGTGCGGTGGTCCGCCACGGCCCGGAGGGTCCGCAGCCGTCGTGCGTCGATCACACCCCAATTCTGCCAGCGCGCCGGGGTGATCCCGGCCGGGCCGGCCGGGCGCCGACCGGCGGCGGCCCGGATTCCGCTGTACGGAAAGGGCGTTGGCCGTCCTTGTGTCGATCTTCACGCCGACCGCGGCGGCGCTCGCGGCCGCCGCCGCACCGGCCGGGACCGGGCGCCGGAACCGCGGACGGGAGGGGGAAGCCGCGGGGGGACGGCTTCCCCCTCCCGGGCGGGAGGGTGGGGCAGTTGGTTCTTGGAGCCCGTGGCCGGTCCGGTTCCGAGCGGACCGGCCACGGGCGGTTCATGGGGGCCGGGCCCCGGCGGGACTACTCCCCGAGCGCGGCGCGCGCGTCGACGAAGGCCGCCACGGCGCGCTCGACGTCCTCGGTGGAGTGCGCGGCCGACAGCTGCACCCGGATGCGGGCCTGGCCGTGCGGCACGACCGGGTAGGAGAAGCCGATCACGTACACACCGCGCTCCAGCAGGAGCTCGGCGAGCCGGCCCGCCTTCGCCGCGTCGCCGATCATCACCGGGGCGATCGCGTGGTCGCCGGGCAGGATCTCGAACCCGGCCTCGGTCATCTTCGTGCGGAACAGTGCCGTGTTGGCCGCGAGCCGCTCGCGCAGCTCGTTCGAGTTCTCGACCAGGTCGAGCACCTTCAGCGAGGCGGCCGCGATCACCGGGGCGAGCGAGTTGGAGAACAGGTACGGGCGCGAGCGCTGGCGCAGCAGGGCGACGATCTCGCGGCGGGCGGCGACGTAGCCGCCGGAAGCGCCGCCGAGGGCCTTGCCGAGGGTGCCGGTGATGATGTCCACGCGGTCCATCACGCCGTGCAGCTCGGGGGTGCCGCGGCCGCCGGCGCCGACGAAGCCGACGGCGTGCGAGTCGTCGACCATGACCATCGCGTCGTAGCGGTCGGCGAGGTCGCAGATCTCGCGCAGCGGGGCGACGTAGCCGTCCATCGAGAAGACGCCGTCGGTGACGATCAGGCGGCGGCGGGCGTCCTGGGTCTCCTTGAGCTGCTGCTCCAGGTCGGCCATGTCGCGGTTGGCGTAGCGGTGGCGGCGGGCCTTGCTGAGCCGGATGCCGTCGATGATGCTCGCGTGGTTGAGCGCGTCGGAGATGACGGCGTCGTTGGCGTCGAGGAGGGTCTCGAAGACGCCGCCGTTGGCGTCGAAGCAGGAGGAGTACAGGATGGTGTCCTCCTGGCCGAGGAACGCCGAGAGGCGGTCCTCCAGCTCCTTGTGGACGTCCTGCGTGCCGCAGATGAAGCGCACCGAGGCCATGCCGTAGCCCCAGCGGTCCAGCGCGTCCTTGGCGGCGGCCAGCACCTCGGGGTGGTCGGCCAGGCCGAGGTAGTTGTTGGCGCAGAAGTTGAGCACCTCGCCGGGGCGGCCGCCGCCGGTGACGGTGACGGCGGCGCTCTGCGGAGAGCCGATCACCCGCTCCGGCTTGAACAGGCCGGCCTCGCGGATCTCGTCGAGGGTGGCGGCGATGTCGGCGCGCACGTTGTCGAACACGAACGGTCTCCTAGTCGATTCGGCGGGGCGGGTGCTCGGGCGGGCGGTGCTCGGGCGGAGCGGGGCGGTGCTCAGGCGGTCCGGCGGGGCTGACGCGCTCCGGCGGGCTCAGGCGGGCTCAGGCGGTCCAGTCGAGGATGATCTTGCCGCAGTTCCCGCCGGCCGCGTCGTCGAAGGCGGCCTCGAAGTCGTCGGCGGCGTAGCGGCCGGTGATCACCGGGCTGAGGTCCAGGCCGCCCTCCAGCAGCACGGACATCGCGTACCAGGTCTCGAACATCTCGCGGCCGTAGATGCCCTTGATGGTGATCATCGAGGTGACGACGCGGGCCCAGTCGACCGGGAAGTCGTCGGCGGGCAGGCCGAGCATGGCGATCTTCCCGCCGTGGGTCATGTTGGCGATCATCGACTGCATCGCCTCGGGGCGGCCGGACATCTCCAGGCCGACGTCGAAGCCCTCGCGCAGGCCGAGCTTCTGCTGGCCCTCCTCGATGGTGTGCTCGGCGACGTTGAGCGCCAGCGTCACGCCGACCTCGCGGGCCAGGTCGAGGCGGTACGGGGAGACGTCGGTGATCATCACGTTGCGCGCGCCGGCGTGCTTGGCGACGGCGGCGGCCATGATCCCGATCGGGCCGGCGCCGGTGACCAGCACGTCCTCGCCGACCAGCGGGAAGGACAGCGCGGTGTGCACGGCGTTGCCGAACGGGTCGAAGATCGCGGCCACGTCGAGGTCGACCGGCACCCGGTGCACCCAGACGTTGGAGGCGGGCAGGGCGACGTACTCGGCGAACGCGCCGTCGCGGTTGACGCCCAGGCCGATCGTGTTGCGGCACAGGTGGCGGCGGCCGGCCAGGCAGTTGCGGCACTTGCCGCAGACCAGGTGGCCCTCGCCGCTGACCAGGTCGCCGACCGCGATGTCCGCGACGCCGGCGCCGATCTCGGCGACCTCGCCGACGAACTCGTGGCCGATCACCATCGGAGTCTTGATGGTCTGCTGCGCCCAGCCGTCCCACTTGCGGATGTGCAGGTCCGTGCCGCAGATGCCGGTCCGCAGGACCTTGATCAGCACCTCGCCGGGGCCGATCTCCGGCTTCGGGACGTCCATCAGCCAGAGTCCGGGCTCGCTCTTGTGCTTGACGAGTGCCTTCACGGGCTTCGGCTCCTGACGTGCGAATGGGCGCCTGCGGACGTGGGCAGGCCGAGGCGGCCCGCAGCGGCCGCTCCTGGCGACCGCACCTCCGGGCAGGCAGAAATCTGCCTGGTGGGGAGGGGTGCGGTCCATCGAGGAATTCTTAAGGGCGGCCACAGCTGGGCTAAACGATCGTGCCCGAGCTGGGCCCCGGCGCGGGTGCGGCGTGCCGTCGGCCACCCGTTCGGCGGAGCGTGCGGCCGCCACGGCGACACCAACCGGGCGTCCGGACGGGGTACTTGACAGCGCGCCGCCAGCCGGATTGGGGCACTCGGCTGACGGCGGGCCCGTTCGGATCAGCCGGAAGTCGGCCCGCGCGCGGCCGGTCGGCAGCGGTGCTTACGGTGGCGCTGCTCCCGTGCGGCCCCGTGGAGCAGCGGCTCCGGGGCCCTCCGCCCCAGAGATTCGCCCCAGAGAGGCGCCTCGATCCATGACCAAGACCCGACGGCCGCGCCCGGCCGTTCCCCGGTCCATAGCCGTCCCCCGGTGCACCGCCACGCCCAGCCCGGTCCGCCGGGCGGGCGCCGCCGCACTGGCGCTGACCGGCCTGCTCTCCGCCGCGGCCTGCTCCGGCTCGTCGTCCGGGAAGCAGGCCGCCGAGCCGGTGATCACCGCCGAACCGGCCGCGCTCAGCCCGTCCTACGCCTCCCCGTCGGGCAGCACGTCCCCGAACGGCGTCGTGGCGCTCACCCCGGACGTCACCGCCAAGCTCGACGCGGCGGTCCAGCGGGTCCTGACCCAGACCGGTGTCCCCGGCATCAACGTCGGGATCATCACGCCCGGCGGGACGTACCTGAAGTCCTTCGGCGTCGCCGACAAGACCGCCGGGACGCCCATGGACCCCTCGCTCCACCTGCGGATCGGCAGCGAGACCAAGACCTTCACGGCGACCGCCGTGCTGCGCCTGGTCGACCAGGGCAAGGTGGGCCTGGACGACCCGATCTCCAAGTACGTGGACGGCGTCCCCGGCGGCGACGGGATCACCGTGCGCCAGCTCGGCGAGATGCGCAGCGGGCTGTTCCCGTACAGCTCCGACCCGGACTTCGTGAACACGCTGATCAACGACCCGAACCACGTGTTCACCCCGGACCAGCTGCTCGCCTACGGATACAAGCACCCGGCCGTCTCCCCGCCCGGCACGCAGTTCCAGTACAACAACAGCAACTACATCATCCTGGGCAAGCTGGTCGAGAAACTCGGCGGGCAGCCGGCCGGGCAGTACATCACGGACCAGGTCATCACGCCGGCCACGCTGGGCCAGACCAGCTTCGCCACCGACCGGACCATGCCCTCGCCGTACGCCCACGGCTACACCGAGCAGACGCCGACCGGGGCGATCGCGGACGCCACCAACTGGGACCCGTCCTGGGCCTGGACGGCCGGCGCGATCATCAGCACCGTGGCCGACCTGGAGAGCTGGGCCAAGACCATGGCCACCGGCGCCCTCGTGAAGCCTGCCACTCAGGTCGAGCGCCTCAAGACCCTGCCGACCCCCGACCCCGGCGTCGGCTACGGCTTCGGGCTGTTCAACAACAACGGGTGGATCGGGCACAACGGCTCGATGCCAGGCTACGAGAGCGTCGCGGTGTACCTGCCGCAGGCGCAGAGCACGCTGGCGCTGCAGCTCAACACCGATGTGCTGTACCAGGGTTCGGAGCCGTCCTCGCTGTTCGCGAATGAGATCACCAAGATCCTCTCGCCGAAGTACGTCTACTCGATCCCGCCGGCGACGGCCGCGCCGTCGGCACCGGCATCGGGGTCGGCCTCGGCCTCCGGCTCGGCTTCGGGGTCGCCTTCGGGGTCGGCCTCGGGCTCCGCGTCGAGTTCGGCGTCCACCGGGATCTCGCCGTTGCTCCCGGCGGGCAACTCGCCCTCCACCGTGCGGGCTTGAGCGCATCAAAGGAGGAGGCCCAACCCTTCCGGGGTCGGGCCTCCTCCTGGACGCTCAGTCACATGCCCAGCACCCGGGCCAGGTCGTACGACACCGGCTCGTCCAGCTGGTCGTACGTACAGCTCTTCGGCGTGCGGTCCGGCCGCCAGCGGCGGAACTGGGCGGTGTGCCGGAAGCGCGTGCCCTCCATGTGGTCGTACGCGACCTCGACCACCCGCTCCGGGCGCAGCGCCACCCACGAGAGGTCCTTGGTGCCGGTCCACCGGCTGACCGCCCCCGGCAGCCTGCCCTCCGCGTGCGCGGCCTCGTCGGCCCAGGCGCCCCACGGGTGTTCGGAGAGGTCCGTCAGGCGCAGCGGCGCCAGCTCCTCGGCCAGTTCACGGCGCCGGGCCATCGAGAAGGCGGCGCACACGCCGACGTGCTGGAGCCGGCCCCCGGCGTCGTTGATGCCGAGCAGCAGCGAGCCGACGACCGGGCCGCTCTTGTGCTCGCGGTAGCCGGCCACCACGCAGTCGGCGGTGCGCTCGTGCTTGATCTTGAACATGGTCCGCTCCCCCGGCCGGTAGGGCTGGTCCAGCGGCTTGGCCACCACGCCGTCCAGCCCCGCGCCCTCGTACTCGGCGAACCAGGTCTGCGCGAGGTCGCGGTCGGTCGAGGCGGGGGCGGTGAACACCGGGTCGGCGGCGCCGGCGAGCGCCGACTCCAGCGCCGCCCGGCGCGCCGACAGCGGCTCGTCCAGCAGCGACGCGTCGCCGAGCGCGAGCAGGTCGAAGGCGACGAACGAGGCGGGCGTCCGCTCGGCCAGCAGCTTCACCCGGCTCGCGGCCGGGTGGATGCGCTCCAGCAACTCCTCGAACCGCAGCCGCCCGTCCCGGGCGATCACCATCTCGCCGTCGACCACGCAGCGCTCCGGCAGCTCCCGCCGCAACGCGGCCACCAGTTCGGGGAAGTACCTGGTGAGCGGCTTGCCGGTGCGGCTGCCGAGCTCGACGTCCGCGCCGTCGCGGAACACGATCGTGCGGAAGCCGTCCCACTTGGCCTCGTACTGCATCCCCGGCGGGATCTTCGCCACCGACTTGGCGAGCATCGGCGCCACCGGCGGCATCACGGGCAGGTCCATGGGTCCGATCCTCGCGCGCGCCGCCAAAAGGCGCGCGGCGGGCGCGGCGCGCTTAGCGTGAGAGGCATGGGCTCAGCCGTGGAACTGGAGGTCGCCGGGCGCACCGTCCGCCTGTCGAACCCGGACAAGGTGTACTACCCGGAACGCGGGTTCACCAAGCTCGACGTCGCGCAGTACTACCTGGCCGTCGCCGAAGGCGTGCTGCGCGGGCTGCGCGACCGGCCGACCACGCTGCAGCGCTTCCCGGACGGCGTCGAGGGCGAGTTCTTCTACCAGAAGCGCGCCCCCAAGGGCCTGCCCGAGTGGTTGCCCACCGCCCGCATCAACTTCCCCAGCGGGCGCTCCGCCGACGAGATCTGCCCCACCGAACCCGCCGCCGTCCTGTGGGCCGCGAACCTCGGCTGCCTCACCTTCCACCCCTGGCCGGTCCGCCGCGCCGACACCGACCACATCGACGAGCTGCGCATCGACCTCGACCCGCAGCCCGGCACCGACTTCCACGACGCCGTCCGCGCCGCCCACGAACTGCGGGCGCTCCTGGAGGAGTTCGGGCTGCGCGGCTGGCCCAAGTCCTCCGGCGGGCGCGGCCTGCACGTCTACGTCCCGCTGGCGCCGGAGTGGACGTTCACCGACGGCCGGCACGCGGTGATCGCGCTCGGCCGAGTGCTGGAGCAGCGCATGCCCGGGAAGGTCACCACCGCGTGGTGGAAGGAGGAGCGCGGCGAGCGCATCTTCGTCGACTACAACCAGATGGCCCGGGACCGCACCATCGCCTCCGCCTACTCCCTTCGTGCCCGCCCCCGCGCCACCGCCTCCGCCCCGCTGCGCTGGGACGAGCTCGACGACGCCGCCCCCGAGGACTTCGACCTGCGCACCGTCCCCGCCCGCTTCGCCGAACTCGGCGACCTGAACGCCGGGATGGAGAGCGAGGCGTTCCGCCTGGAGGCGCTGCTGGAGCTGTACGACAAGCAGCTGCACGACGAGGGCCTCGGCGAACTCCCGTACCCGCCCGACCATCCCAAGGCCGAGGGCGAGCCGACGCGGGTCCAGCCGAGCCGGGCCAAGAAGAAGTGACGTGACGTAGCCCGCTAGGCTCGGCGCCATGGGAACACGGGGGCTGGCGGAGATTCTGGCGGACGCGGCGGGCGGGGTCTTCCCGCCGTCGGACGGAGCGGTGACGGTCGTCCCGCAGCCGTCGGAGCGTGAGGCGGGTGTGCTGTCGTTCTCCGCGCACGCGGTCGTCTTCACCGACGAGGACCCGGCCTGGGTGCACGGGACGCTCGCCGCCGTGCCGAGCGATCCGCTCGCCGCGCCGCTCTGCCCGCCGTTCCTCACCGCCTTCGCCGCGCGCACCGGGCGCGTGGTCAACAACATCGACCTGCTCACCGTCGCCACCCGCCTGCCCGGCCCGCCGCCGCTCCCGCTGGCCCCCGTCGAGGACCGGGAGCACCCGCGCGTCGTCCGCGCCCTGCGGTACCGCGAGGACGTCCGCGTGTTCACCGCCGAGGGCGGCGTGCTCGTCCTCGGCCGCGGCGTCGCCGGCCGCTGGGAGGCCGCGATCGAGGTCGACCCGCAGGCCCGCGGGCGTGGCCTCGGCCGGGCCCTGGCCACGGCCGCCCGACACCTGCTGCCCGAGGGCGACGTCCTGTGGGCGCAGCAGGCGCCGGGCAATGCGACCAGCGTCCGCGCGTTCCAGGCCGCCGGGTACAAGCCCGTCGGCGCCGAGGTGCTACTGATCGTGGGGCGGCCGTGACAACCACCGTCCCGGAAGACGTCCGCGCCCGGTTCGCCGTCCGCTTCGGGCCGTCGGCGGAGGCGTGGTGCGACGCACTGCCGGAGCTCGTGGACGGGCTCGCAGCACGTTGGGGCCTGAGCGTGGTCGCGGCGGGCGGGGGCGGGACGGCCCGGGTGTTCCGCTGCACGGACGTCGCCGGCGCCACCGTGTGGCTCAAGCTCACGCCGGACCGCCGGGTCGCGGCCGAGGAGGAGGCGGCGCTGCGGGCCTGGGCGGGCCTGCCCTCCGTCGTCCGGCTGCTCGCGCACGACGACGCGACGGGCGCGCTGCTGCTCGCGGGCGTCGCCCCGGGGACGACGCTGCGGCAGCGGGCGTGGCGGCCGGAGGAGGTCGCGGGTGTGCTGTCGGCGCTGCGGTCCGTCCCCGTCGACGGGGTGGCCCTGCCGTCGCTGGCGCAGCGGGTGGACTTCCTGTTCGACCTCACCGAGCGTCGTGCCCCCGGGCTCGTCCCGGCGTCGGCGCGTGCGTTCGCCCTCGCGCTCGCGGCGGACGGCCCCGTCGCCCTCGTCCACGGCGACCTGCACCCCGGCAACGTCCTCGACGGGCCGGACGGACCGGTCGCCATCGACCCGCGCGCGACGCTCGGCGACCCGGACTTCGACCTCCTCGACTGGGTGCTCGACGCCGTGACGTCCCGCACGGACCTCGATGGGCGCATCGCAGCCCTCTGCCCGCTCGTCCCCGGCTCCGACCCCGCCCGCGTCCTCGCCTGGTGCCGCGCGATCGCGCCGATCGTCGCCGCGCCGCGCCTCGCCGCGGGGCGGGGCGGCGCGGACACCGTCTTCCTGGCGGAGCTGGGCGGCCTCAGAGTCCGATGACGGCCAGGGCGATCCAGGCCACCCCGGCGAGCGTCAGCACCACGACCAGGACGGCTGCCACCACCCCCGGCACGAGCATCGCCTTTCCCTCGGCCATGCCCAGCCCGAGCCCCACCATCACCAGCAGCCCGACCGCGCCGGGCAGGAGCGTCAGCGAGATCAAGGTGACCGTCCGCGCGACCTCGGCCGCCGAGACGACGTGGCACTCGTCGCCCTCGCACACCGCCCGCACGCCCTGCCCCACCGAGGCCCCGGACCAGATCCGCGCCCGCTCGTTCGCCGCACCGCCGCCGTCCGGCCGGAACACGCCCCGGCAGTCCGCGGGCGGCGGCCCGTCCTCGTAGGCGGAGATCACGCACGTGGCGGCCGTGAACTCCCCCGACACCCCCACCAGCCCGGCCGCCCGCTCGAACTGCCGCACCGGCCCGCCGACCAGCCACCCCGACAACCAGAGCAGCAGCACCCCGACGACCACGGCCACCGCCCGCCGATCCGCCATGACCCACCCCCGCCACGGGGGACGCCCGCCGCCGACCCCTGGTTGCCGTCACCCGATCGGGTGTGGTTCGCCCGATCCGGGCACGGGTACAGGTGCGTACCCATATGCTGGCGGCAGCCAAAAGGAGGCAAACGATGGCCGACGCCAACATCCGGATTCCCGTCGAGGCCCGCGACAGGCTTGCCAAGATAGCGGCCGCCGAACACCTGTCGCTCCGCGCCTACCTCGCCCGGCTGGCCGAGACCACGCTGACTCCGGACGAACGCGCAGAACGTGCCGAACAGGCGCGCACTGTCCTCAAGGCCTGGAACGGCTATGACCCGAGCCCCGAGCGGATCAAGGAACTGGACGCCGAACTCAACCGGCGGTTGACAGAGGCGGGCATCAGGTGACCGAACTCCACGTGATCCTCGACGACACCGCCATGGTGGCCGCCGGCCGCGGGAACATCCTGGCTTCCCGCATCATCCACCAGGCCCATTCCGAGCCCGGCTGGTATCTCTACGCCCCCACCTGTGCCCTGGTAGAGGCCGACCGCGTCCGGCCGGGAACAGCAGAACACTTGGCCGCGCTGCCGGGGATCACCGTCCTGGACCTCGATCTCGCATCCGCCCTGACCGTGGCCGCCGACTCCACCTGGGCCCACGCACACACCCGTTACGCCGCCACACCGACCCCGGACCGCCCGGCCGGGGCGGTCGTCGCCACCGCAGAACCCAAGCGGTGGGCCGGAGAGGCGGTCCGGGTCATCGACCTCACGCCCTGACCCCCGGGGGCGTCACCCCAGCCGGGCGCCCGCCGGGGCCAGGTCGGCGATGGTGCCGACGGCTTCGGCGATCTGGGCGTCCGTCAGGTCGCCGCGGGCGGTGAGGCGCAGGCGGGAGATGCCGTCCGGGACGGACGGGGGGCGGAAGCAGCCGACGGCGAGGCCGGCGCGGCGGCAGTCGGCGGCCCAGGCGACGGCGGCCTCGGGGCCGGGGGCGCGGACGGAGACCACGGCGGCGTCCGGTTCGCAGGCGTGCAGGCCGGCGGCGGTGAGGCGGGCGGCGAGGGTGCGGGCGACCTCGCGGGTGCGGTCGGCGCGGTGGGGTTCGGCGCGCAGGAGGCGCAGGGCGGCGAGGGCCGCGCCGGCGGCGGCGGGGGCGAGGCCGGTGTCGAAGATGAAGGTGCGGGCCGTCTCGGTCAGGTGGCGGATGACGCGGCGCGGACCGAGGACGGCGCCGCCCTGGGAGCCGAGGGACTTGGAGAGCGTCACCGTCGCGACGGTGTCGGGCTGCCCGGCGAGGCCGGCCGCGGCGAGGGCGCCGCGGCCGCCGGGGCCGAGGACGCCGAGCCCGTGGGCGTCGTCGACGAGCAGCGCGGCGCCGTGGGCGCGGGCGGCGGCGGAGAGGGCGGGCAGCGGGGCGGCGTCGCCGTCCACCGAGAAGACGGAGTCGGTGACGACCAGCGCCCGCCGCTGCGTGCGCTCGCCGAGCGCCCGGCGGACGGCGTCCGGGTCGCTGTGGGGGGCCCGGTGGACGTCGGCGCGCGCGAGGCGGCAGCCGTCGATGAGGGAGGCGTGGTTGTAGGCGTCGGACACGATGACGGTGTCCGGGTCGGTGAGCGCGGTGAGCGCGGCGAGGTTGGCGGTGTACCCGGAGGAGAAGACCAGCGCGGCCTCCACCCCGCAGAACGCGGCCAGTTCCGCCTCCAGTTCGGTGTGCAGCGCCGTCGTGCCCGTCACCAGCCGCGATCCGGTCGACCCGCCGCCCCACCGCAGCGCCGCGTCCGCCGCCGCCCGGGTCACCACCGGGTGCCGGGTGAGCCCGAGGTAGTCGTTCCCCGCGAGGTCCAGCAGCCCGTCCTCGGCCTCCCGGCTGCGCAGCGTCCGCGTCAGCCCGGCGTCGGCGCGCAGCGCGGCGGCCTCGTCCAGCCAGTCGAAGACCCCCGCCGGGGCGGGGGCGGTCGAGTGCGATTCGGGGGCGTCGGACGCGAGGGGGTGGGCCATGCCCGGCACTCTGGCACGCGCCCCGACGACCGGGCAATGTGCGACTCGGCACATGATCGGCGCCAGCGGTTGTGCGCGCCCCGCAGGACGTCCGGCGCGCCGATCGTGCGCCCACCGTGCCGTCGTGAGGGGGCGGGCTTTGCCCGGGGTGGCGGCCAGCAGGCAAGATAGCCGGGTGAGCCTCCTAGATCTGATGCCGAAGCCCGCCACGCCCGATGCGCTGTTCGAGACGTTCGCAGCCTGGGCGGAGGAGCGTGGGATCACGCTGTACCCGGCGCAGGAGGAGGCGCTGATCGAGTTGGTGTCGGGGAACAACGTCATCCTCGCGACGCCGACCGGGTCGGGGAAGAGCCTGGTGGCGGCGGGGGCGCACTTCGCCGCGCTGGCGGAGGGGCAGCGGACGTTCTACACCGCCCCGATCAAGGCGCTGGTGTCGGAGAAGTTCTTCGACCTGGTGAAGATGTTCGGCACCGAGCAGGTCGGCATGATGACCGGCGACGCGAGCGTGAACCCGACCGCGCCGATCATCTGCTGCACGGCCGAGGTGCTGGCGCAGATCGCGCTGCGCGACGGTACCCGGGCGGACATCGGGCAGGTCGTGATGGACGAGTTCCACTTCTACGCGGAGCCGGACCGCGGGTGGGCGTGGCAGATCCCGCTGCTGGAGCTGCCGCAGGCGCAGTTCCTGCTGATGTCGGCGACGCTCGGCGACGTGCGCCGGTTCGAGGAGGACCTGACCCGGCGCACCGGGCGGCCCACGACCGTGGTGCGCAACGCGACGCGTCCGGTGCCGCTGTTCTACGAGTACCGCCGCACGACGATGCACGACACGCTGGAGGAGCTGCTGAAGACCGGCCAGGCGCCGGTCTACGTCGTGCACTTCACGCAGAAGGAGGCGGTGGAGCGGGCGCAGTCGCTGATGAGCATCAACATGTGCTCGAAGGCGGAGAAGGACGCCATCGCCGACCTGATCGGCAACTTCCGCTTCACCACCAAGTTCGGCCGCAACCTGTCGCGGTTCGTGCGGCACGGCATCGGCGTGCACCACGCGGGCATGCTGCCGAAGTACCGCCGGCTGGTCGAGCGCCTGGCGCAGGCGGGTCTGCTGAAGGTCATCTGCGGCACGGACACGCTCGGCGTCGGCGTCAACGTGCCGATCCGCACGGTGCTGTTCACCGCGCTGTCGAAGTACGACGGCACCCGGGTGCGGATCCTGCGCGCCCGCGAGTTCCACCAGATCGCCGGGCGGGCCGGGCGGGCCGGGTTCGACACGGTCGGCCAGGTGGTGGCGCAGGCGCCCGAGCACGTGATCGAGAACGACAAGGCGATCGCGAAGGCCGGGGACGACCCGAAGAAGAAGCGCAAGGTCGTCCGGAAGAAGGCCCCGGAGGGCTTCGTCGGCTGGACCGAGGAGACCTTCGAGAAGCTGATCGCCGCCGACCCGGAGCCGCTGGTGTCGCGGTTCAAGGTGAGCCACGCGATGCTGCTGTCGGTGATCGGCCGCCCGGGCAACGCCTTCGAGGCGATGCGCAAGCTGCTGACCGACAACCACGAGGAGAAGGCGGCGCAGCGCCGGCACATCCGCACCACGATCGCGATCTACCGCTCGCTGCTGGAGGGCGGCGTGGTCGAGCGGCTGCCGGAGCCGGACGCCGAGGGCCGGATCGTGCGCCTGACCCTGGACCTCCAGGAGAACTTCGCGCTCAACCAGCCGCTGTCCACCTTCGCGCTGGCCTCCTTCGAGCTGCTCGACCCGGCCTCGCCGTCGTACGCGATGGACGTGATCTCCGTCGTGGAGGCCACGCTGGACGACCCGCGCCAGATCCTCGCCTCGCAGCAGAACAAGGCGCGCGGCGAGGCCGTCGGCGAGATGAAGCGCGACGGGATCGAGTACGAGGAGCGCATGGAGCGGCTCCAGGAGATCACGTACCCGAAGCCGCTGGAGGAGCTGCTCACCCACGCCTACGAGGTCTACCGCCGGGCGCACCCGTGGATCGGCGACCACCAGCTGGCGCCGAAGTCCGTGGTCCGCGACCTGTACGAGCGGGCGATGACGTTCTCGGACTACGTCGGCCACTACGAGCTGGCCCGCACCGAGGGCATCGTGCTGCGCTACCTGGCGGGCGCCTACAAGGCGCTGGAGCAGACCGTCCCCGAGGACGTGAAGACCGACGACCTCAAGGACGTCATCGCGTGGCTCGGCGAGCTGGTCCGCCAGGTCGACTCCAGCCTGCTCGACGAGTGGGAGCAGCTCGCCAACCCGACCGAGCCGCAGGCCGCCGAGGTGACGCTGGACGACAAGCCGGCGCCGGTGACGGCCAACGCCCGGGCGTTCCGGGTGCTGGTGCGCAACGAGATGTTCCGCCGCGTGGAGCTGTGCGCGCTGGAGCACTGGAACGAACTCGGACAGCTGGACGGCGAGTACGGCTGGGACGCGGACCGCTGGGCGGACGCCATGGACGGGTACTGGGACGAGTACGACGACCTCGGCACCGGCCCGGACGCGCGCGGCCCGAAGATGCTGATCATCGAGGAGGAGGACTCCGCCTGGCGGGTCCGCCAGATCTTCGACGATCCGGCGGGCGACCACGACTGGGGGATCAGCGCGGAGGTCGACCTGTACGGCTCGGACGAGGAGGGCCGCGCCGTGGTGCGCGTGACCGCGGTGGACCGGCTGGGCGGCTGACGATCGGCCGACGGCCCGTCAAGACGTGAAGGAGGGGGCCCGCTTGAGCAAGCGGGCCCCCTCCGGCGTACTGCGGTGGCGGACCGGGACGTGTCTTTCGGATCACCCGGGCTGATGCGGAAGACGCGCCCTACATCCAGACGAACTGCGCGCCCGCCGTGTACGACACGGCGCGCGTCGCCTCGTCGAGGACCTGCTCGGGCGTGGGTGCCGCGGTCCCGGACGCCGACGGGCTCGCCGCGGGCGCGGAGCCGGGCACGGTGCTGGGCGTCGCCGACGGCGCGTGGGCGTCGGCGGGCAGGCGGGAGCTGGTCACCGTCACGTAGTGCCCGACCGCCTCGACCCGCGGCTCGGTGCCGGGCTTGGCGGCAGCGGTAGCCGGGGAGTTGTCCACATCGGCGTTGGGGAGGATGAAGGCCAGCGCGCCGGGCTTGGCCCGCAGCGCCTCCGCGGCCCGGCCGGCGGCGGCCTGGTCGGCGAAGCGCAGGATGGTGACGCTGCTGAGCACCGGCTTGTCCTGGCCGGTGACGCTGACGGTCAGGTAGGCCTGGCAGCCGCTGTCCTTGAGCAGGTCCTGGGCGCGGTCCTGCTGCGCCTCGACGCAGTTCTCGCCGCGCCGCGCGCCGTTGCGCTTGCCCTTGTAGGCGCCGAGCTCGATCAGCCGCTGGGACGGGAAGTACGTCTCGACGTTGAGGGCCTCGGGGTCGGTGGGCGGCGGCGGGGCGCCGACGACCGGCGGGGTCCTGGCCGCGTCCTTGGCGGACGGGCCGAGCCCGGGTATGTAGTCGCCGGGATTGGGCCGGGTGATGATCCAGCCGCCGGCCACGACCACGCCCACGACCGCCGTCCAGCCGATCAGCCGCCGGGCGGACGGCCGCCTGCCCCGGTACGCGCCGGCGCCCCCGCCGAACCGCTGTCCTGCCTGGCCCGTCTGGCCGTCTCCCGGAGTCGGGGTGCGCTCCCCCTGCGTGGTCATGGCGCAGATTCTAAGCAACGGCCGGGTGGCCCAGATCACGGGGTCGGTGCTTGTGGATCATCGCTCACTACTGCCGGGTAACAGCCCGCCACGCACTGCGTTCGGCGGCGAACCAGCCGCTCGCGGGCCGTCCGGGCGGCCGTGTCACCGTCGACGTGACTCGCGTCACTACCGTGAGCTCCGACACTGTGACAACTCGCACATCCTCCCGCCGATCTTCTGGTGGGTTTGCTCTGGCGTCGGCCGAACACCAACAGGCAGGATCAGGCCCATGGATCTGCTCGATACCCTCACCGCCAAGGGCCTGCGCGGCGAAGTCCCGACCCGCGAGGAGGCGCTGGCCGTCCTCGCCACCACCGACGACGAGCTGCTGGACGTCGTCGCCGCCGCCGGCAAGGTCCGCCGCAGGTGGTTCGGCCGCCGGGTGAAGCTCAACTACCTGGTGAACCTCAAGAGCGGGCTCTGCCCGGAGGACTGCAGTTACTGCTCGCAGCGGCTGGGCTCCAAGGCCGAGATCCTCAAGTACACCTGGCTCAAGCCGGAGCAGGCCGCGGACGCGGCGCGCGCCGGCGTGGCGGGCGGCGCCAAGCGCGTCTGCCTGGTGGCCAGCGGCCGCGGCCCGACGGACCGCGACATCGACCGCGTCACCGACACCATGGCCGCCATCAAGGACGCCGACCCCGAGGTCGAGATCTGCGTCTGCCTGGGCCTGCTCTCCGACAACCAGGCGGAGCGGCTGAAGGCGGCCGGCGCGGACGCCTACAACCACAACCTCAACACCTCCGAGAGCACCTACGGCGACATCGCCACCACCCACACCTACGCGGACCGCGTGGACACCGTGCAGAAGGCGCACGGCGCCGGGCTCTCCGCCTGCTCGGGCCTCATCGCGGGCATGGGCGAGAGCGACGAGGACCTGGTCGACGTCGTGTTCGCGCTGCGCGAGCTGGGCTCGGACTCCGTCCCGGTCAACTTCCTCATCCCGTTCGAGGGCACGCCGCTCGCCCAGGAGTGGAACCTCACCCCGCAGCGCTGCCTGCGCATCCTCGCGATGGTGCGCTTCGTCAACCCGGACACCGAGGTGCGGATCGCCGGCGGGCGCGAGGTGCACCTGCGCTCGATGCAGCCGCTCGGCCTGCACGTCGCCAACTCCATCTTCCTCGGCGACTACCTGACCAGCGAGGGGCAGGCCGGGCAGACCGACCTCGACATGATCAAGGACGCGGGCTTCGAGGTCGAGGGCGCGGGCGAGGCCACCCTGCCGCGCCACCGGGCCGACATCGCCGCCGCCTCGGGCTGCGGCTCGACGGCCTCCGGCTGCGGCACGAGCGCCGCCGCCCCCACCGCCTCCGGCTGCGGTTCGGCCGCGTCGGCCTGCGGCAGCGGCGGCGGCTGCGGCCCGTGCGGCGGGCACGGCCACGCGGAGCCCGCCCCGGCCGCTGCTGTCGCGAGGGACGCCGCCGAGTCCACGGACGGACTGCGCAGCGACCTGGTCAAGGTCCGCCGCCGCGGCGCCGGCACCGAACTCGCGCCCAACGCCTGACGGTTCGGCCGCCACCGGGGCCGCGCGCCCGCCGCGCGGCCGTCCGGCCGGCACCGGACCCACGCTCCACGCCCGACAGTCCAGGAGAACCCCCGTCATGTCGTCCCAGCTGTCCCCGGACACGCTGCTCTCGCTCGACCGCGCCCACGTCTGGCACCCGTACGGCCCGATGCCCGGCACCGCCACCCCGTTCGTGGTGGAGTCCGCCTCCGGCGTCCGGCTGCGGCTCGCCGAACCGGTCGCGGGCGGGCGGCGGGAGCTCGTCGACGGCATGTCGTCCTGGTGGGCGGCCGTCCACGGGTACCGGCACCCGGTGCTCGACGAGGCCGTCCGGGACCAGCTGGGGCGGATGAGCCACGTGATGTTCGGCGGGCTCACCCACGAGCCCGCCGTCCGGCTCGCGGCCCGGCTGGTGGAGATCACGCCCGAGCCGCTGCAGCACGTGTTCCTCGCCGACTCCGGATCGGTCGCGGTCGAGGTCGCGATGAAGATGTGCCTCCAGTACTGGCGCTCCACCGGCCGCCCCGAGAAGCGCCGGCTGCTGACCTGGCGCGGCGGCTACCACGGCGACACCTTCCACCCGATGTCCGTGTGCGACCCCGACGGCGGCATGCACCACCTGTGGGGCGGGGTGCTGCCCGGGCAGCTCTTCGCGCCGCAGCCGCCCGCCGGGTTCGACGAGCCGCTCGACCCCGCGTACGCGCGGGAGTTCGAGGCGCTGATGGAGCGGCACGCGGACGAGCTCGCCGCCGTCATCGTCGAGCCGGTCGTCCAGGGCGCGGGCGGGATGCGCTTCCACTCCCCCGCCTACCTGCGGATGCTGCGCGAGCTGTGCGACCGGCACGGCGTGCTGCTCGTCTTCGACGAGATCGCGACCGGGTTCGGCCGCAGCGGCGCCCTGTTCGCCGCCGACCACGCGGGCGTCTCCCCCGACGTCATGTGCCTCGGCAAGGCCATCACCGGCGGGTACCTGACGCTGGCCGCCGCGCTCTGCACGGGCGAGGTCGCGGACGGGATCAGCCGCGGCGAGGTGCCGGTGCTGGCCCACGGGCCGACGTTCATGGGCAACCCGCTGGCCTGCGCGGTCGCCAACGCCTCCATCGACCTGCTGCTCGGGCAGGACTGGGAGACCGAGGTGAAGCGCATCGGCAACGGCCTGCGGGACGGGCTCGCGGCCGCCGCCGACGTACCCGGCGTGCACGACGTGCGCGTCCAGGGCGCCATCGGGGTGGTGCAGTTGGACCACCCGGTCGACGTCGCCGCCGCCACCGAGGCCGCCGCCCGCGAGGGCGTCTGGCTGCGCCCCTTCCGGGACCTGATCTACACCATGCCCCCCTACGTGACGCAGGACGAGGACGTGGCCCGCATCGCGGCCGCCGTGACCGCCGCGGCGGTGGCGGGATGAGCGCGAGTCGCCGCGGCGGTGGCGGGATGAGCGCAGGTCGCCGCGGCGGTGGCGGGACGAGCGCGAGTCGCCGCGGCGGTGGCGGGATGAGCGCGAGTCGCCGCGGCGGTGGCGGGACGAGCGCAGGTGGCCGCGGCGGTGGCGGGACGAGCGCAGGTGGCCGCGGCGGTGGCGGGACGAGCGCAGGTGGCCGCGGCGGTGGCGGGATGAGCGCGCGGATCCTGTTCGTCACCGGGACGAACACCGACGTCGGCAAGACGATCGCCACGGCGGCCGTCGCGTCGGCGGCCCTGCGCGGCGGCCTGCGGGTCGCCGTGCTCAAGCCCGGTCAGACCGGCGTCGCGCCCGGCGAGCCCGGGGACGCTGCCGAAGTCCGGCGCCTGGCGGGCGATCTGACGATCCGTGAGCTCGTGCGCTACCCCGAGCCGCTGGCCCCCGACACGGCGGCCCGCCGGGCCGGGATGCCGCGCCTGGCCCCGGAGGACGTCGTCGCCGCCGTCCGCGAGCTGGCGGCGGAGCACGACCTCGTCCTGGTCGAGGGCGCGGGCGGCCTGCTGGTGCGCTACGACGACGAGGGCCGGACGCTCGCCGACCAGGCCAGGGCCGTGCTGGACGCCGGACTGCCCGCCGAGGTGCTGCTCATCGCGTCGGCCGGACTCGGCACCCTCAACATCGTCGCCCTGACGGCGGAGGCCCTCGCGGCGCGCGGACTTCCGCTCGCGGGCGTCGTCGTCGGCTCCTGGCCCGCCGCGCCCGGCCTCGCCGAACGCTGCAACCTCGCCGACCTGCCGCGCTCGGCCGGCGCCCCGCTCCTCGGCGCGCTCCCCGAACGCGCCGGCGCCGCCGCCGACTTCGCCGCGCTGGCCCTCGCCTCGCTGGCCCCGGAACTGGGCGGTACGTGGGATGCGGAGCACTTCGCCGAGGCCCACCGGCCGGAATGAGCCGGGCTTCGCTCGAAGGTGTGATGTCGGCCCCCGAACCGTGTGCGGGCCGGTTCGGCTCAATACCGTTCTCCTCATGACAGACGGGCTGACGGTAGACGAGGCTCTCCGAGCCTTGGCCGCCCTGGAGGCGGCGTGGAAGGACGACGACGAGGCCCTGTCCGCCCTCTCCGCGGGCGGGCCGGACGAGCAGACCCTCCCGGCACTGGTGGCCGCGTACGGCGAGCACGCGATGGACACGCTCATGGCGCTCGCCTTCGGCCTGCGCTCGACGATGAGCGACGAGGAGATCGCCGAGCTGTCGGACGCCGTGAGCGCCAACATCGGCGCCCGGATGAGCGCACTGCTCACCCGGGCGCTGAAGGTGTGGGGCGCGGTGGCCCCGCCGGACGACCTGGTCGTGACGAAGGCCATCGCCCACGTGGTGATCGACGCGATGCGGGCGGTCACGGAGGACCCGAACAAGACCGAGGTCCTGCCGCTGCTCGCAACCTTCCGCTCGTACGCGCTCAACAACCCCTGACCGCCGGCAGGGCGGGGCGGGGTGCCCGTGCTGCGTCCGGCGGTGGGACGGCCCCTACCGGTCGGCGGGCAGGTCGAACCCGAGCGCGGCCAGCGCCTCCTCGGCGGCCTCCCGGTCCTGCTCGTAGCTGCCGCCGGAGACCCCGAGGCCTCCGACGCACCGGCCGTCCGCGAGGACCGGGTAGCCGCCGCCCACCGCCATCAGCCGCGGGTGCCCGGCCAGCGGCGTGACCTGCGGATCGGCCAGGTAGCCGTTCCACGCGTGGGTGGGGATCCCGAACGAAGCCGCCGTCCACGCCTTGTCGACGGCCACCTCGGCGGTGAGGAAGGGCGCCCCGTCGGCGCGGTCGAAGGCCTTCAGGTGCCCGCCCGGGTCGACGACGGCGACGGCCGCCGGGAAGCCGATCCGGTCGGCGGCCGCGCGCACGGCCGCGATCAGCTCGGCGGCGGCGGCCCGGCTCACCGCCTGGGCGGGCGTGGTGTTCGCGGACGTGTCGGTC
This sequence comes from Kitasatospora sp. NPDC059722, assembly GCF_042733235.1. Classification (NCBI taxonomy): domain Bacteria; kingdom Bacillati; phylum Actinomycetota; class Actinomycetes; order Kitasatosporales; family Streptomycetaceae; genus Kitasatospora; species Kitasatospora sp. NPDC059722. The sequence goes on along the minus strand of NZ_JBHWGD010000015.1, from coordinate 8,584 downwards.
CTCACGAGGCCGCTCCTTCGGTGACGGTCAGGACGATCTTGCCGCGGGTGCGGCCGGTCTCGCCGAAGGTGTGGGCCGCGCCGGCCTCTTCCAGCGGGAAGGTCTTCGCCACCTCGACGGCGACCTCGCCGGCGTCGATCAGGCCGGCGATCGCGGTCAGCGCCGTGCCGTCCGGCTCGACCAGGAACGGGGTCACGCGCACGCTGGCCGCCTCGGCCGCGGCGGCCAGCTCCGGGGAGACGCCGGCCGGGATGGTGACCAGCAGACCGCCGGGGCGCAGGACCTTCAGCGACCGGGTGCTGCTGTCGTCGTGGGCGTCGCCCACCAGCTCGATGACGACGTCGACGTCGGCGACGACCTCCTCGAAGCGGGTCGTGGTGTAGTCGACGGTCTCGTCCGCGCCGAGCTCCTTGAGCCAGGGGTGGCGGGCGGCGCCGGCGGTGGCGATCACGTGGGCGCCCAGGTGCCGGGCGAACTGGACGGCGAAGTGGCCGACGCCCCCGGCGGCGGCGGTGATCAGGACCCGCTGCCCGGCCTGGACCTGGGCGGTGTCGACGACGGCCTGCCAGGCCGTCAGCGCGGCCAGCGGCACGGCGGCGGCGTGCACGTGGTCGAGGGCGGCGGGCTTGCGGGCGAACTGCCGGGCCGGGGCGGTCACGTACTCGGAGTAGCCGCCCGCGAGGCGGGGGAACCACGGCATGCCGTAGACCTCGTCACCGGGCTTCAGCGTGGTCACGCCGAAGCCGACCTCCTCGACCACGCCGGACACGTCCCAGCCGAGGGTGAACGGGCCCTCGCCCAGCAGGCCGGCCATGCCCGAACCGGCACGGGTCTTCCAGTCCACCGGGTTGACCCCGGCGGCGTGCACCCGCACCAGCACCTCGGTGGGCAGCGGCACCGGGCGCGGCACCCGCTCGACCCGCAGCACATCCGGGCCGCCGAAGCCGTTCTGGACCATCGCGCGCATCGTGTCCGTGGACATGTGTCATCTCCTGCGAAAGGTGCTTCCGGAGAGGCTCTCGCGGGCCTCCCCCTGACGTCGGCGACGCTATCCGCAGGGATGTGGTTACCTTCAAGGGACACTACTTCCTTTTGGAAAGCATCCTGCTGAGGAGAGTAAGAAGCATGGCGACCAGCTGCCCCAGCGGCCAGCACGACCACCACGACGTCTACACCGCCCAGTGCCCCTGCCGCCCGCTGCTCGACCTGCTGGCCAACAAGTGGTCCGCGCTCGCCATCGGCGCCCTGGAAGAGGGCCCGCAGCGCTTCGGCGCGCTCCAGCGCCGGCTCGGCGGCATCAGCCCGAAGGTGCTGACCCAGACGCTGCGCCGCCTGGAGGACTTCGGCATCCTCGACCGCACCGTCTACCCGGCGGTCCCGCTGCACGTCGAATACTCCCTCACCGAGCTCGGGCGCAGCGCCGCCGTCCCGCTGAACCACCTGCGCAGCTGGGTGGAGCAGAACCTGGACCAGGCGGCCCGTGCGGAACCGGTCGCGGAGGCCTTCGCGGGGTGAGCGAGGCGAGCGAGGTGAGCGAGGCGAGCGAGGCGAGCGGGGTGAGCGAGAAGTCGGGCCCGCCGACTTCCGGTGATCCCCGGGAGTACGCTGCTGCCTCGCGAACCCTCAGAACGGTGATCACGGCAACCGGACCGGGCCGCCACCGCGTCCGAGGGGCAGGACCGGCAGAAGGACACGGGGGAGACGGCTCATGGGAATGCGGCGACCTGACCGGGCGGGCGACGAACGGGCGGTGGCGCGGCGGCAGTTGCTGACGTGGGCGGCGACGGGCGCCGCCGTGCTCGGGGCCGGGGGCGCGCTGACCGGGTGCAGCAGTTCCGGGTCCGCGAGCGCCGACAGCGCCAACGGGGACTCGCCGAACGACTCCTTCTCCCCCGCCGCGCCGACCGACCCGCCCGCCGTCCCCGGGCTGCCGGTGCCGTCGGCCACCCCCGTCGGGGTGCGCAGCAAGCCGGTCTTCAAGGTCCACGACCTGCTGCCCACCGCGCCGTCCAACGCCGTCGCCCTGACCATCGACGACGGCCCGAGCCGGCTCTACACCCCGCAGGTGCTGCAGCTGCTGCGCAAGTACGACATCCGCGCCACGTTCTCCGTGGTCGGCAGCGAGGCGCACGCCAACAAGGACGTCATCCGGCAGATCGCCGCGGACGGCCACGTGCTGGCCAACCACACCATGACGCACCCCCAGCCGTTCTCGCACCGCAGCGCCGCGCAGATCCGACAGCAGCTCACCGACACGCAGTCCGTCGTCGTCGATGCCGGGGCCCCCGTGCCGACGCTGTTCCGCTCGCCCGGCGGCGACTGGTCCCCGACGGTCTTCCAGGAGGCCGCGCGCCTCGGCCTGACCCCGATCGACTGGGACGTCGACCCGCGGGACTGGGCCCGGCCCGGCGTCAACAAGATCACCGAGAAGCTGCTGGCCGCCAAGCCCGGCGACATCCTGCTCTGCCACGACGGCGGCGGCGACCGCTCGCAGACGCTCGACGCCCTGCGCTCGGTGCTGCCGGCGCTCAAGGCCAAGGGCTACGCCTTCGTGACGCTTTGATCGGCGGACCGCCCGTCACCCGCCGGGCCGCGCTGCTCGGCGGGGCCGCCGCCGTCCTCGCCGGGTGCTCGGACGGGGGCGGGCCAGCGGGGTCGCTGCGGCTGGCGAGCGGGCCCGAGGGCGGGCCGTACAACGCCTTCGGGCGCTCCTTCGCCGACGCCGTGGCGGCCGGCCGCCGGCGGCTGTCCGTCACCCCCGTGAGCACCGCGGCCAGCGTGGACAACCTGCGGCGGCTCGACGGCGGGTCCGTCGACCTCGCGCTCGCCACCGCGGACGCCGCCGAGGACGCGGTGCTCGGCCGCGACACCTTCGCCCGGCCGCTCGCCGTGACGGCGCTCGCGCGGGTCTACGTCAACTACATCCACCTCATCGCGCCCGCCGACGGGCCGGTGCACGAACTCGCCGACCTCGCCGGGCGGCGCGTCGCGACCGGTGCGGCGGGCTCCGGGCTCCAGGTGACGGCCAAGCGGCTGCTCCAGCAGGCCGCGCTGACCGGCGGCGCCGCGCCGGTGCAGGAGGAGACGCTCGGGCTGGCCGAGTCGCTGGCGGCGCTGCGGGCGGGCGAGGTGGACGCGGTGTTCTGGTCCGGCGGTGTGCCGACGCCCGCCGTGGCCGGGCTCTCGGCGCAGCTGCCGGTGCGCTTCGTGCCGCTGGACGACGTCGCCGGGACGCTGCGCGAGCGGTACGGCCCCGTGTACTCGGCGGTCACGCTCCCGGCCGGGGCGTACGGCCTGCGGAGCCCGATCGGCACCGTCGGAGTCGGCAACTACCTGACGGCCCGCCCGGGTGTGCCGGAGGACGCCGTGCGCGAGCTGCTGCGGATCCTGTTCGACCGGTGGGCCACGCTGCTGCGCGCCGTGACGGCGGGGGCCCGGCTGGAGCCCCGGTTCGCCGTCTCCACCGGGGCGGTGCCGCTGCACCCGGGGGCGGCGGCGTACTACCGGTCGGTCTACGGCTGAGCTTTCCCCAACGCTCCCGTTGCTCACGGCTCCGGACGGGGATCGTCGATGTCGACGGTGGAGATCCCGGGCGGATACAGTTCCGGACAGGCCGTCAGGATCAGGTGCTGCAGCGGACGCACCGGCGTGGGCAGGCTCGTGGAGATCGCATGGGCGACATCCGGGCCGCCGTAGCCGTCGCGGACCATGGTCGCCACCAGGACGGCGGTCGTCGCGTCCAGGAATCCAGAATGATCACGCGCCACGCCTCGGGGCGACCTTGGCACGGGCGTCGGCGGCGGCGATGTCGTAGACCCTTTGCAGCAGGTTGGGGCCCTCGTCCAATTCCTTGTCGGCGAGGGTCATCCCGAAGTGCTCCCGCAGCAGCCGGCGCCCCTCGGCCACGCGCTCCGCGATCTGCTCCGCGGTGGGCTGCGCCTCCACCAGCAGAGCGACCTGGGCGCCGATCGTGGTGCCGCGGGCCGCCGCGAGAGCGGCCAGCCGGTCACGCGTTTCAGGGGAAACCTTGATCGTCGCATCAGCCATATCTCGACCGTACCCCGCTGGTACAACCAGCGGGGTACGGATTGAACCCGAGGGGCCCGGGCCGCCGGCGCTCACGGCCGCTCGGCCGACCCCTGGCTCGGGCTCCGCCCGTCCGCCCCCGGGAGCCGGAGCTCGACGGTCAGTCCGTGCGGGCTCGCCGGGGCGACGTTCAGGGTGCCGCCGCACGCTCGCGCCAGCTCATCGGCTATGGCCAGGCCGAGGCCCGTGCCGGGGACGTTCTGGTGCTCGGGGGCTCTGCTGAACCGCCTGAGCAGTAGCGGGAGTTGCTCGGCAGATACGCCCGGGCCCGTGTCGGACACCCGGACGACGACGACAGTGCCGCCGCCGTCGCCGTCGAGCGCGGCCTCGGCCGTGACGTGGATCCGCTCCCCCTCCGGGACGAACTTGCCCGCGTTGTCGAGCAGCGCGTCCAGCACCCGTCCGGCCGCGTCGGGCAGTGCGAGGGCACGCAGGCCGGGGGTGACGTCCGCCGTCAGCTCCTGGCCGCCGGCGCGGAACACGGGCGCCCAGGCGGCCACCCGGTCGCGGACGGCCGCCGACACGTCGTGTTCCGCGAGCGGCTCGGACGCGGACTCCATCCTCGCCAACGCCAGTAGCCCGTCCAGGAGTTCGGCCAGCCGGTCGGCCTCGTCCAGGGCCAGGGCGTGCGCGGCGAGGCCGGGGCCGGGCGGTACGTGCGGTTCGGCGTTCTCCAGTTGCAGGACCAGGGTGGCCAGCGGGTTGCGGAGTTGGTGGGAGGCGTCGGCGACGAAGTCGCGCTGGCGGCGCAGCGCGTCGGCGACGGCCTGCGCCATGCCGTTGAAGTGCCGCCGCAGCCTGCGCAGTTCCGGCGGGCCGCCGTCCGACACCGCCCGCGCCTCCAGCCGTCCGTCCGCCAACCGGGCCACCACGCGGTCGAGTTCGTCGACGGGCCGCAGCAGCCAGCGGGCCAGCCCCGCCGCGACGAGGGCGGCGGCGACGAACGCGGTGACGGCGCCCGCGGCGATGAGCGCCCAGCGGACGAGGACGTCGTGGCGCGCGGCGGCGGTGGGGACGGTCAACAGGACGGCGCCGTTGACGCGTTCGTCCTGGCCCACGGGTTCGGCGAGGAGGACGGTGTCCGGCCCCCAGGGGAGGATCGTGGGCAGCATCTCGGTGGAGCGGCCGGTGAGGGCCCGGCTGCGGGCGTCCTCCGCGATGGCGTCCGTGGGGGTAGCCCCGGCCCGGCCGAGGACCCCGCCGGAGGGGTCGACGACGGTCACGGCGGCGCCGTAGAGCTCGGCGTAGCGGGTGAGTTCGGCGGTGAGTTCGCGGCGGTCGGCGTCGGTGCGGATCCGGTTGGCGAGGTCGGCGAAGCGGACGGCGTCGGCGCGGCGCTGGAGGAGGAGGTGTTCCGTCCGGCCGCGGGCGTAGGAGTCGGCCAGGGGCAGCGAGAGGAGCAGCACGGCGGTCCCGATGAGCGCGGTCAGGACGGCCAGCAGGCGGCGCCTCATCCGGTACCGCGCTCCCGCCCCAGGTCGCCGAGCTGGTAGCCGTACCCGCGGATCGTGCGGACGAGTCCGGCGCGCCCGGTCTTGGCGCGGATCCCGGCGACGTGGACGTCGAGGGAGCGCGAGGAGCCGAGGAACGCGTCGCCCCAGATGCGGTCGAGGATCTCCTCGCGCGAGCGGACGTCGCCGGGCTGCGCGGCGAGCAGTGCGAGGACGTCGAACTCGCGCCGGGTGAGCCGGACTTCGGCGCCGCCGACGGTGACCGTCCGGCCGGCGAGGTCGACCACGACGTCGCCGGTGCGCACCTGCCGTCCGTCGCCGGTGCCGGGGCCGGTGCCGTCCGGGGGCGCGGGCCGTCCGAGCCGGCGGCGCACGGTGTCGACGCGGGCGATGAGTTCGGCCATCCGGAACGGCTTGATCACGTAGTCGTCGGCCCCCGCCCGCAGCCCCTGGACGATGTCGCGCTCCTCGCTGCGGGCGGTGACGACGATCAGCGGCACCTGGCAGACCGTGCGCAGCTTGCGCAGCAGGTCGAGGCCGTCCAGGTCGGGCAGGCCGAGGTCGAGCAGGACGAACCCGGCCTCCCGCACGTGCCGCAGCGCCTCGGCGGCGCGCACCACCCGGCGCACGGTGTGGCCGCGGCGGGCGAGGGCGGTGGCGAGGGCCTGGGCCATGCGGTCGTCGTCCTCGACGAGAAGCACGTGCACGCGGTCCTCCCCACCTGTGAGGTGACTACCGTACGGCCTGCGCCACCGCACCCGCCTCGGGGGTCCCGGCCGGGTCGAGCTCGGCGTCGCGGGTGTCGGGCATGAAGAGGTACGTGACGAGCGACACCAGCGCGCAGGCCGAGACGTACCAGAAGAACCCGGACTCGTGGCCGGCGTTCTTGAACCAGAGCGCCACGTACTCGGCCGTGCCGCCGAAGAGCGCGTTGGCGAGCGCGTACGGGAGGGCCACGCCGAGGGCGCGGATGCGGGTCGGGAACAGCTCCGCCTTCACGGCCGCGTTGATCGACGTGTAGCCGGTGACGATCAGCAGGGCCACCACGGACAGACCGAGCGCGGACCAGTACGAGGAGGCCGAACCCAGCGCGGACATGAGCGGGTAGGTGCCCACGGTGCAGCCGATCGCGAAGGTGATCAGCAGCGGGCGGCGCCCGATCCGGTCGGAGAGCAGCCCGGCGAGCGGCTGCACGGCGGCGAAGACCGCGAGCGCGGTGAAGCTGACCAGCGTCGCGGTGTTCTTGGGCAGGCCGGCACTGCCGATCAGGTACTTGGTGAGGTACGTGGTGTACGTGTAGTAGGCGACGGTGCCGCCGAGCGTGAGCGCCATGACCAGGACGGCCTGGCGGCGGTGCTCCCACAGCCCGCGCAGCGTGCCCCGGGCGCCCTCGGCCCGGCCGGCGGTCTCCTTGGTGAACGCGTCCGTCTCCGGCAGCCGGCGGCGCAGCCAGAACACCACGAGCGCGAAGACGGCGCCGAGGAGGAACGGCACCCGCCAGCCCCAGGCGTGCAACTCCTTCGCGGTGAGCGTGTGTTGCATGACGATGAGGATGCCGAGGCCCAGCAGCTGGCCGACCGTCATCGACACGTACTGGAACGACGACCCGAGCCCCCGACGGTCCGGTGCCGACGCCTCCGTCAGGTAGGTCGCGCTCGCCGCGTACTCGCCGCCGATGCTCAGGCCCTGCAGCAGCCGCGCCACCAGCAGGACGGCCGCCCCGAGGTACCCGGCCTGCCCGTACGTCGGCGCGACCGCGATCAGCACGGCCGCCGCCGACATCATCGTGACCGTCAGGGTCAGCGCGCTCTTGCGCCCGTGCCGGTCGGCCGCCCGTCCGAGCACCCAGCCGCCGACCGGCCGCATCAGGAAGCCGACGGCGAAGATCCCGGCGGTGTTCATCAGCTTGGCCGTGGAGTCCGAGCCGGGGAAGAAGTCGTCGGCGAAGTACACCGCGAAGCTGGCGTAGACGAACCAGTCGTACCACTCCACGAGGTTCCCCAGCGACCCCCCGACGAGCGCGAGCCGCCGCCGGGCCCGCTCCTCGCGCGGCGGTTTCGGAGGGGCGGCGATCGATCCAGGCGACACGGACGACGCTGACGGCTCGGACGACGCGGATGACTCGGACGACGACATGGCGGCTCCACGGGTGTTCCAGGGCGGGTGAGGTGCCCCAGAGCGTGCAGCCGGGCCGCGACCGGCGGCAAGGAGTGCGGCCCAGATCTAACGTCCCGCTAAGGAAGCGGCCCCGCGCTCCGCCGACCGGCGGTCGGTACGGCCACGCACCGTCAGCACACCTCCGACCCACCTGGCCCTGTGCAACGTGACTCCTCCCCCGGTTGAAGCCGGGGCTTCTCGCCAAGCCTGGTTGGCTTCGCGACGGGCTGGCCCGGCCCGGCCCGTAGGACGTTGACGGCTCCCACGGTGTCGGCGTGCGCCGGGCGCCGGAGGCGAACAAGGCTCCCTGATACCTCCCGATTCCCGTGACCCACCGGGGCGTGGCCGACGTCGGCCACGCCCCTCCAGCGTCTCAGGCCGCCGGGGGCAGACCGGCCGCCTCGGTGGCCGCGATGGCCTGCCGCAGGGCCTGCCGGGCCTGGTCCAACTCATCGGCGCGGCGGTCGAGTTCGGTGAGCTGGGTGCGCAGCTTGCGCAGCACCCCCGGACACGCGCGCAGCGGGCCGTCCGGCTCGCCGCAGGGCAGGAGCTGCTGGATCGTCCGCGTCGGCAGCCCGGCCGCGAGCAGGGCGCGGATCTGGCGCACGGTCCGCTCGGCGGACGGCTCGAAATCCCGGTAGCCGTTGGGGAGACGCGTCGACGTGAGCAGGCCGACCCGCTCGTAGTAGCGGATCAGGCGCTCGCTCGTACCGCTGAGCCCCGCCAGTTCGCCGATCCTCATCGTGCCCCGCTCCCCCGTCCGGCTTGACCTTGTCACGGTGTCAGGGTTGAACACTAGTACTCCAGTGAGAGTTCTCCGTTTTCCCTGGTCAGCGGCCTGGTGGTCGGGAGTGTAGCCGGGCCGTGCCGGGGGCGGAGGGGTGTTCGCC
>NZ_JBHWGD010000014.1:118479-156525 GCF_042733235.1 Kitasatospora sp. NPDC059722 | reverse complement strand
CTGGTGCTGGACGACAGCGCCTTCGAGCTCGTCGAGCTCGGCGAGGTGGTTCCCGCTTCGGTGACCGCCGGCTACGGCCTGACCGAGCTGTCCGCTTCCAAGGGCACCAGCAGCTGCTGCTGCTGCACCCCGTGCTGCTCCTGCACCTGATCCGGTGCGCCCACTGATCGATCCCAGAGAGGAAGGGAGGTGAAAGACATGGAGAACTTCGACAACCTGGTGCTGGACGACAGCGCCTTCGAGCTCGTCGAGCTCGGCGAGGTGGTTCCCGCTTCGGTGACCGCCGGCTACGGCCTGACCGAGCTGTCCGCCTCGAAGGGCAGCAGCAGCTGCTGCTGCTGCACCCCGTGCTGCTCCTGCACCTGATCCGGTGCTGATCTCCCGGCACATGTGCTCTAGCCGGTGCGTGCGCGCGTCAGAGGACCGGGTGGCTCTCGGTCCTTTCTACTGACCAGTCATCAATGCATTCTCGAAGAAGCGGTGGTCATGGAAGTGAACGTCGATCAGGTACGGCCTCGGCTGCGTGGGGACGTCTACGTCATGCGCGTGCCGGAAGGCGCCTACATCCGCAGCAATCTGGGCGGCTCGATGCTCAAGGGCGCGTCGACGTACGAGTGGATCCAGCGGATCGCACCGCTGCTGGACGGCACCAAGACCCTCGGCGAGCTGTGCGCCTCGGTACCGGAGCCCAGCCGCGCCGCGCTGGCCAAGCTCGTTCTGCTCCTGCTCAACAAGGGGTACGTCAAGAACGCGCTGGACGACCGTCCGCACACGCTGTCCGGCGAGCTGGTCACCACCTACGCGGCCAACATCTCCTTCATCGAGTACTTCACCGACTCCCCCGAACGGCGCTTCGAGGCCTTCCGCGACAGTTCCGTCGTGCTGACCGGATCCGGCCCGCTGCTGCAGGCCCTGGTCAACTCGCAGCTGCGCGCCGGCGTGCGCACCGTGCCGCTCGCGCCGTTCGCCGAGTCGCCGTTCGACCGCGACCGCGTCGCCGAGCACCTGGGCGCGTCCCGTGCGCAGGACCCGGAGCAGCGGATCGTCTACCGGGACGCCGACGCCCAGCGGCTCGACCTGGTGGCCGCGGACGCCACCATGGTGCTGCACGTCGCCGACCGCCCCATGATCGAGCGGGCCCGGCAGCTGCCCGCGGCGGCCGCCGCCGCGGGTGCCGCGTTCGCGCAGGCTGTCGTGTCGGGCGACGAGGCGTGGGTCGGCCCGGTGATCGGCGAAAACGACGACCCCACCGCCTGGGATTCCGCGTGGCGTCGATTGTTTGCGCTCACATCCGACCTCGTCGGCGCGGACCTGCGCGACCACCCCGAGGTGGAACCGAGCGAGTTCCTGCGCGGCCCCACCGTCGCGCTGGTCGCCAACCAGCTGTGCTTCGCGGCGTTCCGCCATCTCGCCGGCATCGACAAGGGCGCAGGCCCCGACCACCTGGTCCGCTTCGACCTGGAGACCCTGGAGACCTCGAAGCACACCTTCCTGCCGCACCCGCTCGCGCTGCCCGCCGTTCCCGACGACCCGGCACGGCTGGCCGCGCTGGTGGCCGCGAAGCCCGTGGACGACGAGGAACTGGCCCGGCGCGCGGTGGACTTCGTCGACCCGCGGACCGGAGTGTTCGCCGAGGTCACCGAGCGCGACTACGAGCAGCTGCCGCTGTTCGTCAGCGAGGTCGTGGTCTCCGACCCGGTCGGCCTGGCCGGCGGCTCCTTCCCGGTCCACGGCTGTGGTGAGACCGTGGTCGAGTCCCGCGAGCGGGCGGTCCGGCGCGCGCTCGAAGGCTACGCGGCCGTGATGGTCGACTCCCGCAAGGGCGAACGGCTGTACGGGCTGGACGTGCTGACCGGCGAGCCGGTCGAGGTCGACGCCGCCGAGGTCTTCCCCGCACGGACCGCGGCCTCCGGAACCGACTGGTCCGACGCCGTGCGCGCCGCCGTGGTGGCGGCGGTCAACGACACCGCGGTGGCCGCCCTGTCGACCGCGACCGAACCGCTGCCGCAGCTGGACCTGGACGCCGCCGAGCTGACCCCGCGCGGTGAGCGCTACCTGAAACTGCTGGGGATCGTCGAGGAGTCGTTCGAGGTCCACGACCTGTCCGGTCTGCTCGGCCTGCCGACCTTCGCGTTCACCACCCCCGCCGGCACCGTCGCCTACGTCAGCGGCCTGGACGTCGCCGCCGCACTGGAGGAGGGGCTGGAGCGGACGCTGCTCGCCTACCAGGCCCGGGCCACCGGCCAGCCCGGCTACGCGCCGGCCCCCGTGCCCGACCTGCCCGAGTGGCTGCGCGGCTCGGCCGCCGGGGGCGCGACCGGGGCGGGGCCCCGCTCGGTGACGCTGGACGAGGTCGTGGCCGGGCTGACCGGGGAGGGCGGCCGGGTGGTCGCGGTCCCGCTGGACCACGATGCCTCCCTGGCCCGGTTGTCCCCGTTCGTGGTGCGTGTCGTGGTCCTCCATGGCTGACCAGCCGCAGGTGCTCCTCGAACCGCACCAGGTGGTCGTGGGGCCGTCGGCGCCGGGCTGCCCGGAGTGCCTGCACACGCGTCGCGTCGCGGCGGCGTCCGCCGAACGCGCCGCCGAGATGGCCGCCGGGGCGTCGGACCGGGAGCTGCCGAGCTTCCTGGCCGACACCGTCGACGGATTGGCCGCGGCGCGGCCCGGGGCCCGGCGGTTCTGGGTCGTCGACACCGCCACGCTGGCGCTGTCCCGGCACGCCTTCCTCGACGACCCGCACTGTCAGAGGTGTTCGGAGGTGCCGGAGGACAGCGAGCAGGGCGCACGGGTGGTCCGGGAGACGCGGCGCAAGCTGTCGCCCGAATCCAGCCGCGTCCGGCGGCTCGACCGGGGCGCACTCGCGGCGACCTACGTCGACGGGCAGGCCGGCCTGATCCCCACGGTCACCTCCTACCCGGGACACGCGTTCCCGTTCAGCGGGGCCGTCCTGGCCGCACCCGGTGCCCCGGCGGAGCCGGCCGGCTACGGCCGCACCCGGGACTTCACCTCCGCGTGGTCCATCGCGGTGGCCGAGTCGCTGGAGCGGCTCACGGCGTACGCGCCGGCCAAGCGCACCGCCGTCCGGGCCGGTTACGCCGAGGTGGCCGGTGCCGCGATCGACCCCCGCACGCTCGGGCTCTATCCCGACGACCGGTTCCTGATCCCGGACTTCCCGTACCGGAAGTTCACCGAGGACGCGGTGACCAACTGGGTGTGGGGCTACTCCTTCGGCCAGGGCCGGCCGGTGCTGGTGCCGGAGAGCTTCGTCTACTACCGCCTGCCGATGCCCGCCGGCGAGCCCAGGTTCGCCGGCGAGATCTCCAGCGGCAACGCGCTCGGGAGCTGCTACGAGGAGGCCGTGTTGCACGGCATCCTCGAAGTCGCCGAGCGCGACGCGTTCCTGATGGCCTGGTACCAGCAGACCCCGCTGCCCGAGATCGACCCGGCCACGGTGCCCGACCGCCGGATCCCGCTGGTGGCCGAGCGGATCGAGCGGCAGGGCTACCGGGTGCACGTCTTCGACAGCACGCGGGAACACGGGATCCCGTCGTTCTGGACGCTCGCCGAGGACGTCACCGGCGCCGCGCGGCCCAGGGCCGTTTCGACCGGCGGCAGCGGGCTGCGCCCGGCCGAGGCGATCCTGGCCGCGCTGCACGAACTGAGCCAGACCGTCGAGTACCTGGCCATCCTGGCGCTCGATCCGGACTGGCACGACCGTGCCCGGCACCTGGCCGACCATCCGGACGAGGTCGTCTCGATGGCCGACCACCTGCTCTGCGCCGCCAATCCGGCCACCTTCGACCGGTACTCCTTCCTGCTCGACGATCCGGCGACCTCGACCTGGGAGCAGCGGCTCGGACGCTGGCACTGGCCGAGCACCACCGACATCGGCGCGGACCTCGACGAGGCCGTCCGGCGCTTCGCCACGGCCGGCATGGACGTCGTCGCCGTCGACACCACCTCCACAGAACAGACAGCCGGAGGCTTTAAATGCGTCAAGGTGATAGCACCGGGCTCGGTGCCGATGACCTTCGGACACGCGGCCCGGCGGGTGACCGGACTGCCCAGGCTGTCCGAGGTACGCAACCCGCACCCGCATCCCTTCCCGTGACCGGGGGTGCCGTGACCGAGCGCGGGGGCGCTGTCGGCCGGGAGTTCCTGCGGGTCAGCCTGGAGGACCTCGCCGAGGCGATGGAGGCCCGGCAGTCGGAGTACGCCAACCCGGACGAGCCGCTGAAGTTCAAGATCTACCGGGGCCGGCCCCGACGCCCGCTGACGACCAGGGTCCCGCACGCGTTGCGCGAGGTCGAGGCGTTCGACGAAGCGGCGCTGTCGACGCTGCTGCGCTACGGCTACGGCCTCTCCCGGCAGGAGTTCGACACCAACGGGACCTGGCCCTACCACCGGATGGTCGCGTCCGCGCGCTGCCTGTTCGGTGTCCAGCTGTACGTGATGCTGCCCGAGGGCGTCTACCACTACGACGCTCCGCACCACGCGTTGGTGCTGCTGCGCGGCGGGGACCACCGGCTGCTGCTGGCCGGCGCGACCGGAACCGCGGGTGCTCCGCCCCAGGCCGTGTTCGTGCTCTCCGGGCTGTTCTCCAAGGTCGCGTACATCTACCGCGACTACGCCTACCGCCTGTGCACCCAGGAGGCCGGACTGCTCACCGGGAACCTCGACCTGGTCGCCCGGTCCATGGGCCTGCGGGCGCACGTGCGCCACCAGTTCGTCGACGAGCCGGTCAACAAGCTGCTCGGACTCGACCCCGACGAGGAGCCGGCCCTGGTGGTCCTGCCGCTGCACCTCGCCGACGCCGACGCCGGCCCGCGGCGCGACCCGGTCCCGCGGACAGCCGCGGCGCTGGCCGCGACCATCGACCCGATCAGTCCGACCGTGGTCCCCGGCGGACTGAAGGCCGCTCAGGCCTGCCCGGCGCTGACGAAGGTCAATCGCGCGTCCTTGCGCACCGACACCGCGACCTTCGCAGCGGCCGAACCGGTCGCGCCCGCCGTGCCCGGCACCGAACCACTGCCCCTGCCCCGGGCCGAGGCCCCGGAGATCGACCTGGCGCAGGTGCTGCGGGTGCGTGATTCGGGCCCCGGGCTCTTCAAGCCGGTCGCCTCGCAGGTCGACGGGGTCGAGCTGTGGGCGCGGCTGGCCCGGATCCGGACCGGGGTCGCCAGCGACGCCGTCCCGGCCGGCGCGCCGGTCCCGTTGGAGATCTACCTGACCGTCGGCGATCTCACCGGAATTCCGGCGGGTTCCTACCGGCTCGACCAGAACACCGGCGCGCTGCAGCCGATCGTCCGCGCGGACGCCGACACCGACGCCGTCACGGCGATCGAGCGGGTCACCATCCCCGGACCGGTCTTCCGGAACATGAACGCCATCGTCCATCTCGTCGGCGACGGCGACTGGGCGTTCGACACCTTCGGTGACCGCGGCTACCGCGTGCTCAACCAGGAGGCCGGGCTGCTCGCGCACCGCGTGTGCGTCGCGGCCGCGGCACAGGGCATGTCCGGCCGGATCGTCAACGCCTACCACGCCGAAGGGGTCCGCGCGGCCCTCGGACTGGCCGAGCAACGGCACGCCCCGGTCTTCCAGATCATGCTGGCCAGGACCGGCCCGGGCGGACGCATGATCGTCCCCGTCGAGCCGGAGGGGGTGGAGTGATGGACAGGCTGCGAGAAGCCGGCCCCGCCCCGCAGCGGTACGTGCCGGGGTCGTCCGCCGTGGTCCGCCTCGCCGGCAGCCCGGTCGCCGCGCTGGACGGACTGCGCTGCGCGCGGAGCTGGCACACGGCCGGCGAGCTGGTGCGGCTGCGCGGCGAGATCACCACGGCGGCCGGCGAGCTGTCGGACCTGCTGCACACGGTGATCGGCGCCACGGGCGACGGCGAGCTCAAGGCCGGGCTCGTCGCGGTGCGCCGGGCAGTGCACCGCGGCCGCCACGTCCATCCGGCGCGATCGGCCGACGTCCCCGCCGAGCTGGTCGCCCCGCTGCGGGAGTGGGAGGAGCGGCTCGCCGAACGCGACCGCCTCGTGGCGGCACTCCCACAGGAACTCGAACAGGACCGGGCGGAGAGCTACGAGTCGCTGCTCGCCGCGGCCGGGCTGCCCGCGTTCCAGCTCGGTCTCGTGCACGCCAACCCGGACCTGTTCCTGGCCCTGCGGAAGTGGGTGGAGACCGGGCACGCGCCGCAGCGCCAGACCGTGCTGCGCCTGGCGCAGTACCTGGCCCGCTCCGCCGCGAAGACCAGCCCGTACTCCACGTTCACCAGCAGCGGCCTGGCCGCCTGGGGCGAGGCCGAGGACATCGTCGAGCCGGCCGCGGGGCGGCCCGCCGCGGCGACCTCGACCGAGGTCAGCGTCGGATCGCTGCACCGGATCGCGCGCGCCGTCTGCGAACGCCCGGAGCTGGTCGGCGGCTGCCCGATCCGGATCAACCCCAGCGCCACGGCCGTCGACGACGCGCTGCTGTTCCTCGGCCGTCGGCCGGTCGAGCACGTGCACAGCCTCGCGCTCACCCCGACCCTGCGCCGGGTGCTGGAACTGACCACCCCCCGGCGCACTTCCGATCAGTGCACCTTCGACGAGCTGCGGGACGCGCTGCTGGCCGTCGCGCCCGACGGGCGCAAGGTCGACCTGTTCCTGCGCCGACTGGTGACGCTGGGCCTGCTGGAGCCGGTCCCGCCGCTCGCCGACCAGTCCGCGGACCCGGTCGGCGACCTGCGCGCCTGGCTGCGCCGGCAGCCGGGCCTGGAACGGCTGGACCGGACCCTGCACGGGCTGGCCGAGGCGCTGTCGAGCTACCCGACCATCACCGAACCCGGCGACCGGGTCGCCGTCCGCGAGGCCGTGGTCCACGGGCTGGACGCGGCCCTGCGCGAGGTGGGCGACCACGCCCACGCCGGCAGCCCGAAGATGGCCCAGGAGTTCGCCCGGTACAGCTTCTACGAGAACGCGGTGCACCCCGGCACGAGTGCCGTGCTGGACCGGGCGAGCTGGCGTCCGCTGCTGGACGACCTCGACGCGGTGCGCACCCTGCTCGGCCTGATCGGGCCCGACCTGCCGTTCAAGCTGACGCTCGCCTCGCTGTTCTGGAGCCGCTACCCGGTCGGGGCGCAGGTCCCGCTGATGGTGTTCTACCGGGACGTCCTGGCCGAGCAGTCCGCCGGCGCCGCGTCGGGCCCGGCCGGGCGCGGGCCGCGCCTGGCGCACAGCCGGTTCGCCAGTGCGGACAGCCCGGTCGAAACGGTGCGCGAGCTGCACCGCCTGCGCACCGCCGGCAAGCGCCTGCTGGGCGAGCGCACGCCCGACCGGGACGGCGTGGTCCGCATCGACCCCGACGAGGTGCGCAAGCTGGCCGCACAGTGGCCGGACTGGGTCCGCACACCGACGTCGCTCGCGGTCTACTGCCAGCTCGCCCATGCCGCACACGGCCCGGAACTGGTCGTCAACAGCATCGGCGGCGGCTTCGGCCGCGGCCGCAACCGGGTGCGGCACATCCTGGACGTGCTCGACCTGCCCGCCGGCGTCCCGGACGAAGCGGGGCTGGCCGCGGGCCGCGACGACGTGCTGTTCGCCGAGTTCGAGGCCGTGGCCCGCTCCGCCGTCAACGTCAGGAAGCCGAGCGTCCGGCTGGTCGTCGACTACCCCGGCGTCCGCAGCACGCGCGAGGACGAGGACCGGGTGACGGTCAACGACCTCCATGTGCAGTACGGCGAGGACGGGTTGCTCACGCTGGTGTCGCGCCGGCTGGGCAAGCGGATCTGCCCGGTGCACCCGGGTCTGGGCGCCGACCGGCTGCTGCCGCACGCCGCACGCTTCATGATCGAGGCGTTCGGCGAGTCCAACACCTGGTTCGACGCGTCCACCGAGCTCCGGATGACCTCGGACCCGCGCACGGACAGCGGAGTGCGCCACCTGCCCCGGCTGATGGTGGGCAACGTGGTGCTGCGCCGCGCCATGTGGCTGACCCACGCCGCCCAGGTGCCCCGGCGGGCCGACGCCCCGACCGGCGAGGCCTGGGTGCTGAGGATCGTCGGCTGGCTGGCCGAACACGGCATCCCCGAGCGCTGCTTCGTCACCGTCCTCGACCCGGCGTCACTGAACCAGGGCGAGAACGGTCAGGGGCCGAGCAACGACACCAAACCCACCTACGTGGACTTCGCCAGCACGCTGCTGCTGCTCGGTCTGGAACGCCGGCTCACCGCGCCGGACGCGATCGTGCAGATCAGCGAGATGCTGCCGGATCCCGGCCACGTCCGCGGTGAGCACGTGGCGGAGTACATCGTGGAACTGAACGAGCCCGGAGTCACCTATGTCTGAGTACAGCTGGGTCAGCGCCCACCTCTTCTACCACGGCGACCAGGACGCCGTGATCGTCGGTGTCGTCAGGCCCGCCGTCGAACGGCTGGGCCGGGCCGGACTGGTCGACGGCTTCTTCTTCCTCCGCTACTGGGAGGGCGGCCCGCACGTCCGGCTGCGGGTGCGCACCTGGCCGGAGCACGTCGAGGAGGTCCGCTCGGTCATCGAGGAGACGGCCGCGGAGTTCTACCGCACCTCGCCGTCGCAGTCCGCGCTGACCGAGCAGGCCTACGCCGAGTCCGCGGCCGAGCTCGCCGAGCTGGAGCGGATGGACCACTACGACTCGTTGCACCCGGACAACTCGATCGCGTTCATCGACTACGTGCCCGAGACCGACGTGTACGGCACCGGCCGCTCCCTGGCCGCCGTCGAGAAGCAGTTCATGGCGGCCAGCGTGCTGGCGGTCGAACTGATCGCCCGCGGTCGCACCCCGGGTCAGCGCGCCATGGACGCCTTCGCCATGCTGGCCGCCAACCGCACGGTCTTCACCGGCATCCTGCCCGAACTCGCCTACCAGGCACGGTTCATGGTCGAGAGCGGCGGCGCCGCGGCGGAGCTGCTGCAGTCGGCGGCGTTCGAGCGGTACTTCGACGCGAACAAGGCCCGGCTGCGCACCAGCCTGGAGGCGGTGTTCGCGTCGACGAGGGGCGTGGCACTGCCGGACGCGTCCGTGGAGAGCAGGTGGCTGGCCACCGTGCGGGAGGCCAACGACACCCTGGTCGAACTGGAGCTGCTGGGCAAGCTGGACGCCTACTCCGACTTCGAGGCTCCGGCCGACGTGCTGCAGCACATCAACCACCTGGTCCCGCAGCTGATCGTGGAACGGTTCACGCACCTGATGTGCAACCGACTCGGCATCAGCCTGGCCCAGGAGTCCCACCTGCGGCTGCTGCTGACCAGGACCGCCTTCGACCTGTGCGCGGTGTGAGCCATGAGCAACGACGCCACGCACTACGTGGAGAACGTGCACACCCCCACCGAGGTGGTGAACCAGGCGGCGTTCCGGCCCCTGGTCGTCAAGACCTACCCGGGCGCACCGCGCCACCCGCTGCCGTGGCCGCCGGAGAGCTCCGAGCACCGGCTCGGCAGGATGCTCGCCGACCTCGGGGGCATCACCCGGTCGCAGTGGCTGACCCCGCTGGACAAGCTGCCCTTCACCGACAGCTTCGAGGCCATCCCGGACTCCGATCCGCTGCAGTGGCTGGTGACCCGGCGCCCGACCCCGTCAGGGGGCGCCCGGTACAGCGCGGAGTGGTACGTGATCGCCGGTCCCGACTCGGAGGTGCCGCCGGGCGTCTACTACTACGACCCGGCCCGGCACGCCCTGGTGCTGCTGCGCTCGGGCGACTACCGGAGCTGGGTCGCGTCCCGGCCGGCCGCGACCGTCCTGGTGCAGACGAACGTGTTCTGGCGGCTGGCCGCCAAGTACGGCGAGATGTACTACCGGCTGGTCTGCCTGGAGGCCGGGATCCAGGTGGCGCAGGCGCTGGTGGTCGCGGGCGACCAGGACGCCACGGCCCGGCTGTGCTTCCCCGACGCCGACGTGACCGAGCTGCTGGGGCTCGACCCGAGGGAGGAGGGGGTGCACGCGGTGATCGAGCTGGTCCCGCCGGTGCCCGCCACCTACGGCGGCCCGTCGCTGGCCTCCTACCCACTCGCCTCCGGCGCGCACTCGGCGGTGCTCGCCCAGAGCCGCCCCCGCCCGGAACCGCTGCCGGCCGCACCCCTGGGGGAAGGCACGCGGATCAGCCTGCCGCATGCGGAACCGGACCTGCCGGCCGGCACCCGGACCCGTCACGCGGCCATGCGCGGCTTCAACGGCGAGACCATGTCGATGGGCACACTGGCCACGATCCTCGCCGGCTACGGCCGGCAGGAGGGCTGGGACGTGCCGGCCAACCTGGTCGAGTTCCACTGCGTCATCGCCGACGTGACGGGCATCCCGTCCGGTGCGTACCGCTACCTTCCCGACGAGCACCAACTGGAGCTGGTGGCCGAGGGCGATCCCCGGCAGCGGCTGCGCGAGGCCGCGCTGGCCGCGCTGCCCCAGCAGGGCGCCCGCACGGCGAACGTGTGGCTGCTGCCGGTGGGGGACGGCGCGGCCCTGGAGGAGCGGTTCGGCACCCGTTGGTACCGCGTGCAGCAGGCGGCCGCCGGTGCCGCACTGCACCGGGCCTGCCTCGCCGCCGCGGCCATCGGCGTGGCGAGCCGGATCCAGAACGACGTGCTCACCCATCTGCTGGACACCTGGTTCGGTCTGGAGGGGCGCAAACGGAGCCTGCTGGTGGCGCAGTTCGGCACCGAGCACCCCGCCGGCCTGCGCCCCGAGTTCCGGCTGACCTGGTGAGGGGAACGGACGTGACAGACACCGTACTCGGCAAGGGCCTCCTGGCCGCTGCCATCGCCCGGCGTCCGCCGGCGGCCCTGGTGGTGGCGCACGACGGCTGGGACACCGGCGACTGGGCGGCGGTGCACGACCGGGGCGAGCCCTGGTTGCCGGTGTGGACCGAGCTCGACCGGGTCGTGGTCGGCCCGCTGGTGCGGCCCGGCGAGCCCGGCTGCGTCTGGTGCCTGCAGAAGTGGCGGGCCGGCGCGCCCGCCCGGGCGCCGTGGAGCAGCCGGCTGCGCGCGGACGACCGGATCGCGAGTCGGCCGTCGGACTGGCTGTCCGGCTTCGCCGCCGAGGCCGTCTCCGAACTCCTGCACGCGGGCGCCGCCGAGGACTGCTGCTGGTTCCTCGACCTGCGCGACCTGTCGCTGAGCCGGCACACGTTCCTCCCGGACCCGCTGTGCGCGGTCTGCGGCACGCTGCCCGAGGACACCGCGGCGGCGGCCGCGATCGAGCCCCGGTCCCGGCTCAAGCCCCGGGCCCGCTCCAGCCGGATCGGCGAGCTCTCCGAATCCCGGCTGACCGCGCTCTACGTGGACGCCGAGACCGGTGTGGTCGCCCCGCCGCGCGGCATGCGCGACTCGCTCGTGCCGCTGACCGAATCGGTCCTGACCGAGTACGGCTACCAGGGGGAGGCGGGGTTCGGGCGCACCCTCGACTTCGCCTCCAGCCGGGCCACCGCGGTCGCGGAGGCGCTGGAACGGCTCGGCGGCCAGTGGCCCTGGGGCAAGCGCACCACCGTGCGCGGCAGCTACGCGGACCTGGCCGGGCACGCGCTGGACCCGCGCTCGTTCGGCCTGCTCTCCCCGGAGCGCTACCTGGAGCCGGACTGCCAGTACCAGCCGTTCACCGAGGACGCCGTGGTGTCCTGGGTGTGGGGGTACTCGTTCGGGCAGGCCCGGCCGGTCCTGGTGCCCGAGACCCACGCCTACTACCGGATGCCGTTCCAGCCGGGGACCCTCGCGGACAAGCCGTTCACCTTCGAGATCTCCAACGGCTGCGCGCTCGGCGGCTGCCTGGAGGAGGCGATCCTGCACGGGATCCTGGAGGTCGTCGAGCGCGACGCGTTCCTGATGACCTGGTACGCCCGGATGTCCGTGCCGGAGGTGGACCTCGCCCGGGCACCGGATCCGCGGATCGGGCTCCTGGTGGAGCGCATCGAGCGCACCGGCTGCCGGGTCCGGGCCTTCGACACCACCCTGACGGAGGGGATCCGTTCGTTCTGGGTCCTCGCGCAGGACACCACCGGTGACGACAGCCGGCCGAAGGTCGTCTGCACCAGCGGCTCCGCGCTGGACCCGGTCGCCGCCGTGCTCACCGCCCTCGGTGAGCTGGCGCCGATCATCGAACAGGAGCAGGTCAGGTACCCGGCCGAGGCCGAGCGGGCCAGGCGGATGGCCGCCGATCCCGAACTGGTGCGGATCATGACCGACCACGCGGTGTGCAGCGCGACGCCGGAGGCGTTCGACCGCTTCTCGTTCCTGCTCGACGGCGACCGCGTGATCGGCTGGGACGAGGTGATCACCCGCAGCCCGTGGCCGCTCCACGCCGACCTGCGGGACGACCTCACCGAGGCCGTCGGCCGGATGCTGGCGGGCGGCATGGACGTCGTGGTCGTCGACCAGACCTCGCCGCTGCACGAGGCCGCCGGCCTGCACTGCGTCAAAGTGATCGCGCCCGGCGCCCTGTCCATGACCTTCGGCCACCGCAACCGGCGGACCGACGGGCTGACCCGGTTGCGGGAGGTACCTCACCGGCTCGGTCACGCACCGCGCCCGCTGGCCGAGGCCGACCTCAACCCCCACCCCCACCCGTTCCCATGAGCAGCCACGCCACCACCTTCGGAGTACGCGTCGCGGGCCTGTCCGCCGACGTGGCCGACCGGCTCGCCGACGACCGGCTGCGTCACGAGCTGGTCGCGCTGTCCCGTACGGCCGCAGGCCTGACGGCCGACGCCGCGACGCTGTCCGACCACTGCCACGACGTGATCGGCGCGCTGTCCGAGCCCTCGGCCAAACCCAAGCTGGTGGCGCTGCGCCGGGCCGTGCACCGGCTGCGCGATCCCCGGCGACTGCTCGCCGAGCCGCCGGTCGCCTCGGCGCTGGGCCCCGAACTCGCCGAGGACATCGCGGAGTTCGGCCGCAGGCTGGGCCAGTACCGCGCCGACCGTGCGCGGTTGCCGGGCGTGCTGGCCGAAGCCGCCCGGTCCATCGACGGCCGTCTGCGCGAGATCGGCGCGGATCCCCGGTTCGACCAGGGCCTCGCCCATGCCAGCCCCACCCTGTACGAGGT
Organism: Kitasatospora sp. NPDC059722; assembly: GCF_042733235.1. Classification (NCBI taxonomy): domain Bacteria; kingdom Bacillati; phylum Actinomycetota; class Actinomycetes; order Kitasatosporales; family Streptomycetaceae; genus Kitasatospora; species Kitasatospora sp. NPDC059722. Next base: position 143,475 of record NZ_JBHWGD010000014.1, on the reverse strand, counting down.
ACTCGGACGCAGACCCGGGCGGCAGGAACTGATCCGGCTGGCCGTCTACGCCGCCCGCGCCGCCGTCAAGACCAGCCCGTTCAGCACGTTCACCGCGAGCGGCCTCGGCCGGTTCGTCCCGGACGGGCCGGCCCTGCGGTGGGCCGCGACCGGGCCGGCGCGGTCGATCGTCGAACTCGACCTGTCGGTCCTCACCCCGCTGGCCGCCGGCTCGGCCGAGCCGACGGTCCGGGTCAACCCCAGCGCGCGCCTGGAGGCCGGCACCGTCCGCTTCCTCGGCCCCGCGCCGGCGGAGGACCTCCTCACCCTGCCGCTCACCGCCCCGCTGCGGCACTGCCTGCGCGCCGCGGCCGGCCGGCCGACGCTCGCCGAGCTGACGGCGGCCTTTCCCGCGCCGCCGGAGCAGACGGCCGGGTACCTGCGCTCCCTCGTGACGAGCGGACTGCTCCTGCTCCAGCCGGACTTCGACGACCACGGCATCGATCCGATGCAGCAGGTGGCCGAGCGGGTTCCCGCGCTGGTCCCGGTCCACGAGGGGCTGCGCGCGTATGGGAGCGCTAACGGGGCCGACCGGATCGCGCTCGGGGCGCTGCTCCACGAGCAGCTACGGGACCTCGGCATCACCGGCAAGCTTCGGGACGTGCTGACCGAGCAGTCGGTCATCCCGGGAGTCGTGGCCGAGGCGGGCCTGCCGTCCTGGCGGGACGCACTGGACGACCTGGCGACGGCTTGCCGGCTGCTCGCGGTCTTCGACTCCACGCTGCCCTACAAACTGGCGGTCGCCGCGTTCATCCGGGAGCGCTTCGGCACGGAGACGCCGGTGCCGTTCGACCGGTTCTACGCCGAACTCGTCCGCGACGGTCACGAGGCCAGGCGGCTGCACCCCGCCGCGGTCGCCTTCGACATGACCGGGCTGACCGGCACCCTGGCGGCCAGCCCGGTCGCGGAGGTCCGCCACCTGGTGGACCTGATCGCCGAGGTCCGGCGCGCGCTGCCGGACCGGCAGCGGATCGAGGACGTCCTCGACGCGCTGCCGGCCTGGGTGCGCCCGGCCGGCTCGGTCGCCGTGTACGTCCAGCGCGACGGCGACGAGGTGATCGTCAACGCGGTGAACTCCGGCTTCGGCCGGGCCCGTTCACAGGTGCGCCGACTGCTGTGCCACATCGCGCACGACCCGCTCCCGGTCGACGCGGTGTACCCGGACGCGCCGGCGTACGCGGAGTTCCCCCACACCCTCGCCACCTCGCTCAACCAGCGCGAGCTCGCCCTGCCGGACCGGCTCGACTACCCGCCGCCCGCCGGGCTGACGGTCGGCGTGGACGGCGACGGGCTGCCGGTCCTGTTCGACGACGGATCGGTCGTCCGCCCGGTCCACGGCGGACTGTCCTACGAGCGGCAGTTCCCGCCGGTCATGGCGCTGCTGGTCGAGGCGTTCGGCGAGAACCCCCTGCTGCTGCGCCCCGACCAGCCGCTCCGGCACGACGCGAGCGCCGGGAACGGGCGGGGCAGCGTCCTGCACGCGCCGAGGCTGAGCATCGGGCGCGTGGTGCTCCGGCGGGCCACCTGGGTGGCGCAGCCCGGCACCCTGCCACGCCGCGCGCCCGGTCAGTCCGACGCGGACTTCCTGCTCGCGCTGACCGACTGGCTGGCCGAGTGCGGCCTCCCGACCCGGTTCTTCGTGTCCGTGCTGCGGATGCGCGCGATCTCGGTCGGTTCGACCACGGGCGACCGCAGCCGCAAGCCGCTGTACGTCGACATCGGCGCACCGCACCTCGTGCTGGCCTTCGAGCGGCTCGCCAGGGACCCGGCCGGTGCGGCGGTGTTCTCCGAAGTCGCGCCCGGGCCGGAGACCGCGCTCCTCGATCACCAGGGGGTACCGAGAGTGACCGAATACGTGATCGAGCTCAACTGCCGAGGAGACCGCAAGTGACAGAGCCCCTGTGGCGCACGGTGAACGTGTTCCACCATGACACCGACCGCACCGACCTGCTGCTCGACGCGGTCCGCCCGTTCATCACGGCGGTGGCCCCTTCGGCGCTCCGGGTGTACTACCAGCCGCACTGGCGGCGCGGGCCGCACGTGCGCATCCCGATCCAGGCGAGCGCCGAGGCCTTCGAGGAGGTCGTCGCCCCGGCCGTGGCCGGCGTGCTCGATCCGTACCTGCGGGCGCACCCTTCGACGGTCGTCCTCGACCAGCAGGCGGCGCACGCGGAGCACCTCCGGCTGGCCGCGCTGGAGAGCGAACGCGGGCCGCTGACCCGCTGGGCGGCCAACAACACCGTCGAGGTCGAGCCCTACGACCGGCGCGAGCACGTGCTCGGCGGACCGGCCGCCGCGGACCTGCTCGCCGACTACTACGTCGACACCAACGGCATCGTCTTCGACATCCTCGACCGGGTCCGCGGCGGCGGTTCGAAGATGGCGCTCGCGGTGGACCTGTTCATCGCGGCCGCGCACCGGTTCCTGCCGCCGGTGACCTACGGCTACATGTCCTTCCGCGGACACGCCGACGCCTTCCTCGCGAAGATGCCCGACGGCCTGCGCACGCGGTTCGACCACGTCTACGAGGCCAACGCCGAGACCTTCCGGCAGCGCCTCGTCGAGATCACCGCCGCCGCGGACTACCACGACACCGTCCGCTACGCCGCCCTGCTCGACGCGCTGCTGCTCTACCGCAACCAGGCCAACGGGCTGATCGCGACCGGTGAGCTGGCGATCAACACGGACGAGCAGGGCGAGCCGGAGGCCTGGGGCTCGACCTGGAGCGCATGGTCGGACCGCAGCCCGTTCCACCAGGTGCTCGGCGGCCACCGGGGGGCGGCCGACCAGCTCGGCGGCTGGAACGTCTTCCAGCAGTACCGGGTGGTACTCAACTGGCTCTACCTCAACATGTACCGGATCGGCATCGGCGAGCTGGAACGCAACCTGATCTGCCACGTGGTCTCCCGGGCCGTCGAGGACGTACACGGGGTGACCGCGATGAGCCGGATCGAGGACCTGATCGAGTTCGTCGACGGCGGCGGCCGCCTGTGAACGGCTCACCCGCCCGAGGAAGGACGACCCCATGACTCACGCTGTCACCGTCAGCGAACTCGTCAAGCGTTACCACCCGCACGCCCCGGCCGCCGTGGACGGCCTGAGCTTCACCGTCGAGCCGGGTGAGGTCTTCGGACTGCTCGGCCCGAACGGGGCCGGGAAGTCCACCACCGTCGGTGTGCTGACCACCCGGATGCGGCCGACCTCCGGCCGGTGCCTGGTCTTCGACACCGACGTGGTGGCCCGACCGGCCGCCGCGAAGCGGCTGCTCGCCGTCGTGCCGCAACGCCAGAATCTGGACCGCTCCCTCGACGTGCGGCAGAACCTGCTCTTCCACGCCCGCTACCACGGCGTCGGCCGGGACGAACGGCTCGGCCGCGCCGACGAGTTGCTCGACCTGATGGGGCTCACCGCGCAGGCCGGCCAGCGGGTCGAGCGGCTCTCCGGCGGGCAGGCCCAGCGGGTCGTCATCGCCCGGGCGCTGATGCACGCACCCAAGGTGCTGTTCCTGGACGAGCCGTCGACCGGCCTGGACCCGCAGTCCCGGCTGTTCCTGCACGAGCGCATCCGCGAACTGCGCGAGCGCGGCGTCACCGTCGTGCTCACCACCCACGACATGGACGAGGCCGAGAGCCTGTCCGACCGGATCGGCATCGTGGACCACGGCAGGCTCCTCGCGCTGGACACCCCGCGCGCGCTGACCGGGGCTCTCCCGGGCGGCACCACGATCAGCGCCCGGGTCCGCGGTGCGCAGGTGCCGAGCTCCGAGATCCTGGCCGCGCTGACGGAGCTGCCTGGTGCCGGTGCCGTCGAGCACGACGGGCCGCAGGCCACCGGGGGCAGCCAGTGCTTCCGGGTGCGGACCGAGAAGGACCCGTCGGTCCTGCTGCCGGACGTGCTGCGCGCCATCGTCGACCGAGGGGTGCAACTGGTCGACCTGTCGATCGCCCGGCCGAGCCTCCAGGACGTGTTCATCGATCTGACCGGAAGGGAACTGCGGTGACCACTCCGACCCAAGGCGCCGGTACCACCGAAGCCGTGGAGAGCGCCGAAACCGTGAAAACCGCGGAAGCTGCGGAGACCGCCGAAGCCGTGGAGACCGCCGAAGCCGCCGACCCGGGGGCGCGGCACGACCTCGGGCCCGTGACGCGGACCTTCCTGGCGGTGCTCTGGCGTGACCTCTACACCACCACCCGACGGCCGACCGCCTTCCTCCTCCAGGTGATCGTCCAACCACTGCTGCTGTTCTTCGTCTTCGGCAAGGTGCTCGGCGAAGCCGGCTTCACCAAGGGCGACTTCGGCGCGACGCTGCTGCCCGGCGTCATGGCGCTCAACGCGTTCCTCGTCGCCCTGGAGAACACCGCGATGCCGCTGATCATGGACTTCTCGTGGTCCGGCGAGATCGAGGACCGGCTGCTCGCACCGATACCGGGCGAGCTGGTCGCCGTCGCCAAGTCGGCCTACGGGACGCTGTGCGGCCTGTTCGCCGGGCTGGTCATGGCGCCGGTCGGGTTCCTGGTGCTGGGCACCACCGGCTGGCCGCTCGCGGCCTGGCCGGGCGTGCTGCTGATCCTGGTCCTCGGCGCGGCGACCGGCGCCGCCCTCGGCCTGATGCTCGGCACGATCGTCTCGCCGGACCGGATCGGCGTCACCTTCGCGATCGTCATGGCCCCCGTGACGTTCACCGGATCCGTCCAGTACCCGTGGTCGTCCCTCGGCCACCTGCGGTGGTTCCAGGTGATCTCCGCGATCAACCCGCTGACCTACGTCAGCGAGGGCCTGCGAGCCGCGACGCTGTCCGGTCCGCCGTCGTCGATCCCGCTGTGGCTGGACGCACTGGTGCTGCTGTCGGCCTTGGCGGTCACCGCCGTGATCGGCATCAGGGGATTCATGTCCAGGGCGATCGGTTGAGAGCGCTCACCGGAAGCGCCCGACCCGAAAAGAGCCCGGAAAAGAGTGAGGACGAATGAACAGGAACCTCAGGACCGCCGCACCCATGGTCTACGCGGCGCTCGTGGTCGGCGGCTTCATGATCGACTCGTCGATCGGTGTCGGCGTCTGCGTGGTGGGCGGGATGCTGCTCGGCGCCCTGTACGCGACCACCAACGGCGGCCGCCGCGACCGGGACCACGACCGAAACCGCAACCGCAACCGCAACCGCTGACGGACACCGTTCAGAGCCAGCCGCGGGTGCGCGCGATCCTGGCCGCTTCGGTCCGGTTGCGCGCGCCCAACTTGGCCATGGCACTGGAGAGGTAGTTGCGGACGGTCCCCTCGGCCAGGCACAGCCGCGCCGCGATCTCGGCGTTGCCGGCCCCTTCCGCGACCGCCCGCAGCAGCTCGCGTTCCCGCCCCGTCAGCGGATCGGCCGCGTCCCACGCGGCCACCGCCAGCTCCGGCGAGACCACCCGCTCACCCGCGTGCACCCGGCGCAACGCGGCCGCCAACTCGCCGATCGGCGCGTCCTTGAGCAGGTACCCGGCCACCCCGGCGTCGACCGCCCGCCGAAGGTAGCCGCTGCGCGCGAACGTGGTCACGATCAGCACCCGCGTGGGGTCGCCGAGGCGGTTCAGCTCCACGGCCAGGTCGAGACCGGTACGGCCGGGCATCTCGATGTCGGTCACCAGCACGTCCGGCCGGTGCTCGCGCACCGCGGCCAGCGCGTCGTCGCCGTTGGTCGCGGTCGCCACCACCGTGATGTCCGCCTGCAGGTCCAGCAGCGACGCGAACGCGCCCAGCACCATGCCCTGGTCCTCGGCCAGCACCACCCGGATCATCTGCCCGCCTCCGTCGGCACCGTGATGACCAGCGTCGTGCCGGCCGAGCCGGAGCGCTGCACAGCGCCGCCGAGTCTCGTGATCCGCTCCCGGAGTCCGGTCAGCCCGGTGCCCTCCGGGGCGCTGCCGCCGATCCCGTCGTCCGCGATCACCAAGCGCACCCGTTCCCCGTCCGTGTCCAGTCCGATGCGGCAGGTGGAGGCCCGTGCGTGCCGGGCCACGTTCGTCACCGCCTCGCGCAGCGCCAGCCCCAGCTCGTGATCGATCGCCGCGGGCAGGACCGGCTCGTCGTCACAACTCACCTGCAATGCCACCCCGGTCCCGGCGAGCGTACGCCGCGCCACCTCCAGCTCCACGCGGATGCTGGTCCGCCGCCAGCCGGTGACGGTGCTGCGCACTGCGGCCAGCGCCTCCCGCGCGTTGCGTTCGATCTCCTCGGACTCGGCGCGTGCCCGCTGCGGATCGGCGAGCACCAGCTCCTTGGTCAGCTGGGCGCGCATCACCACCGCGGTCAGCGAGTGCCCGAGCAGGTCGTGCAGGTCGCGCGCGATCCGTTCGCGTTCGGCCAGGGTCGCGAGCAGTTCGACCTGCGCGTTGCGCAACCGCTGGTTGTCGAGCTCCTGCCGCCGGTCGCGCTGCCCCAGTTCGAGCAGGCCGACCACCCAGATCATGACGAGCGCGGACGCGAAGCCCAGCAGCCGGTAGGACATCGGCACCTGCGACAGCAGGGCCGTGGCGCAGTCCAGCACGGTCAGGCCCGCGAACCACCGCCGCGCGACCGGCCACGGCAGCGTGTTGGCCACGGCGGCCGCGGCGTAGATGTACAGCACGCTCGCGGCGGCGTTGAACGGCGTGGCCAGCGCGCCGATCGCGGCCATCGGGACCGCCGACGCCCACACGCTCCACGCGGACGGGCTCCGCAGCAGCGCCATCGCGTACAGCACGACGGTGAGCGCGCACACCGCGACCGCCAGCGGCCACTCCCACCACGCCGGATCCGGTGAGAAGTACGGCTGCGCCGGCATGAACAGCAGGTAGCCGAGGTGGACCCACTCCCAGGTCCACAGCCGCTCGGCCACGGACCGGGGAGCAGCGCCGTCGAAGCCGGTCGTCACCATGTCAGATCCGTGCGTGGCGGTAGGACACCGCCGCCGCGCCGGCCGCCACGACCGTGGTGACCACCAGGGCGAGCACGTGGATCGCGGAGGAGCCGTCGCCGAGTTGGGCGAGCCCGAGCTGGGCGAGGTGGTACGTGGGCAGGAATTCCGCGATCCGCCGCACCACCGAGGGCAGGAAACGGATCGGGATCCACAGCCCGGACAGCACCGCGAGCGGGAACAGCACCGCGTTCAGCAGCGCGATCGCCGCTCCCGTGCGGAGCCGGAAGCCGATCGCGACGCTGAACAGCGTGAACGGGACGCTGCCCAGCAGCAGGACGACGACCACCCGCGCCAGTGCCCAGGGCGAGGCGTGCAGCGTGCCGAAGGCCGCAGCCGCCACCCCCATCAGCACGAGCACGCCGATGCCGTAGAGGAGCGCGGCGGCGGCCTTGGCGGCCAGACCGATCCACACCGGCACCGCGGACACCCGCTTCATGCGCAGCCAGCCGAGGTCCCGGTCCTGGGCGACTCCGATCCCCGGCTGCACCGAGGCCACCGTGATCACGCCGTAGGTGCCGAACGTGGCCACCATCGCCGTACCGGCCGAGAGGCCCTGCACGGTGTCGTGGCCGTACAGCAGGTTGAACAGCACGAAGAACCCGACCGGCATGAGGATGCCGAAGAACAGCGAGGTGGGTTCCCGCACGATCGCCCGGAGTTCGTCCCGCAGTTCGGTCCAGAAGACCCGTCCCACCATCACGTTCACGCCGCGGGTCCTTCCTGTGCGCGCTCCGAGGGTCCACGCTCGCCTGTGAGCGCTACCACGGCCTCCTCCAGGCCGGCGTCCTGCACCCGCAGATCCGACAACCCTGGATCCCGGTCCAGCAGGACGCGCAGCACATCCTCAGGCGAGCGCGTCTGGATCGTCACCAGGTCGCGCTCCCGCCCGACCCGGAGCACGCCCGGCAGCCGTTCCAGTGCGTCCCGGTCGAGGCCGGTCCGGACGGTCACCGTGCGGTCCGGTAGCCGGGACACGAGGTCCTCGGGCGGCGCGTCCGCCAGGATCCGACCGCGGTCGAGCACCACGACGCGGTCCGCGACCGCGGCCGACTCCTCGATCAGGTGCGTCGTCACCAGCACTGCGGCGCCCTGCGCCCGGCGCCGCGCCAGGATCTCCCAGAAGTGCCGCCGGGCCTGCGTGTCCAGGCCGACCGTCGGTTCGTCCAGCACCAGCAGCGCCGGCTCGGTGACCAGGGCCATCGCCAGCTGCACGCGCTGCTTCTGGCCGCCGGAGAGCTTCGAAACCCGTCGGCGTGCCAACTCGGTCAGCCCGAGTTCCTCCAGGATCGGGGCGGCCGCGGCCGCCCGCAGCCCACCGCGGACGGCGGCACCCTTCACCAGCTCGTCCACGGTCAGCGTGTTGGGGAATCCCAGGGTCTGCAGTGCCACGCCCAGCCGCCGGCGGGTCGCCGCGCGGCGCGGATCGCCGCCCAGGATCCGCACGGTCCCCTGCTGCGGCGCGAGCATGCCGACCGCGAGCGCCACCAGTGTCGACTTCCCGGCCCCGTTGGGCCCGAGCAGCGCGACGCACTCCCCCGGGTCCACCCGCACGTCCACGCCGTCCAGCGCGACCGTCTCTCCGTACCGGTACCGCAGGCCTTCGGCCGTCAGCACCGCCTGTGTCGTTGCCATGGCTACCAGGCTCCTGTCCGGTGACCGTGCGCGGCAGTGATGCCCTGTCACCAGCCCGCGATGACAAAAGTCAACTTCTGCACACCCGGGAAACCCGGGGAGGCGGGATCTTGGGTGCTCGAACTATAGCCGGGAGGCGTGAACCGGCAAGAACACTTTGTTAACGCTAACAGAAATTTCCCGGGAGACTTGGCATGGCATCTTAAATGTGCAGGTCAGAGGCAATTTAGGGGTGTCCCGGCCGGGTTGACGCGCTCATGGTTCGCTCATACGCTCCGGGGCACCGGATCCCGTCGCCGTACTCCGATCGGAGCACACCGATGTCGAAGTCCCGCCTCCGCCACACCCTCGTCCGCTCCCTCCTCGTGAGCGCGCTCGGCACGGCCGCCGCGCTCGGCGGCCTGACCGGCGCGCCGGCCGCGCACGCGGACACCGGGGGCGGGTCGTTCTCCGTGCTGACGTACAACGTCGCCGGGCTTCCGCAGCCGGTGAACAGCGCCCCGACGGAGCGGCAGAGCAGCACCACCGCCATCGGGCAGCGGCTCGGGCCGTACGACGTCGTGCACGTCGAGGAGGACTTCAACTACCACGCCGCGCTGTACGCCGCCGACACCCACCCGTACCGCACGGCCACCAGCGGCGGGGCGAGCATCGGCAGCGGCCTCAACACCCTGTCCGGACTCGCCTACGACACCGACGACTTCGAGCGCGTCAAGTGGAACGACTGCCAGCTCGACTCCGGTGACTGCCTCACCCCCAAGGGCTTCACCTTCATGCGGACCCGGCTGGCCGAGGGCGTGTACGTGGACTTCTACAACCTCCACGCGAACGCGGGCACGAACCCCGGCGACGAGACCGCCCGCGCCGCCAACCTGGCGCAGCTCACCGGCTACATCAGGACCCACTCGGCCGGGAACGCCGTCGTGGTGATGGGCGACACCAACACGCGCTACACGCGCGCCGACGACACCATCGCCGCCTTCGCCGCCGACAACCGGCTGACCGACGCGTGGGTACAGCTGGAACACGGCGGCGTGGCGCCGACCCGTGGCGCCGACCCGCTGCTGTGCGACCAGAACGCGCCCACCGACACCTGCGAGATCGTCGACAAGGTCCTGTACCGCAGCAGCGCGCTCGTCTCGCTCACCGCGACCTCGTACGCCAACAAGCACACCGACTTCCTGGACGGCGCCGGCAAGATGCTCTCCGACCACGACCCGGTCGCCGTGGGCCTCACCTGGAGCCGGAACCCCGCCTACCTGGCGAGCGATCAGTTCGGCGGCCCGCACGGCGACTTCTACGACGACGTCGACCGCGTCGCGCCCGCTGCCCGGGTCACCGCGGTCGGCCTGCGCTCCGGCGCCCGGGTCGACCAGGTCGGGCTGACCCTCGCCGACGGCACCACGCTCACGCACGGCGGCTCCGGCGGCACCGCCTCCTCGCTCACCCTGGGCAGCGGCGAGTATGTGAGCGCTGCCACCCTCTGCCAGGGCTCGCGCGACGGTCACACCCGCATCTTCTACGCCTCGTTCAGCACCAACCTGGGCAGGTCCCTGGCCGGCGGCACCACCACCGCGGACTGCGTGACCCGCACCGCGCCCGCCGGCTGGCAGATCGCCGGGTTCCACGGACGCGCCGGCGACGAGGTCGACAAGCTCGGCTTCCTGTTCACCCGCCGCTGACCACCCCGCACTTCCCCGGCCCGGGCCGCCACCCGGGCCGGGGAACCCCCGTCATTCCCGAGCACCGTTCCGCCCACCGGGCCCACCACCGCAGGAAGACCAACGTGAACGATCACCGCACCCTGGACCGCCGCCGCTTCCTGCGGAACTCCGCCGGCACCTCGGTCGGCATTCTCGCCGGGCCCACCGCCTTGAGCCTGCTGGTCACCCCACAGCAGGCCGCCGCCGCGCCGGCCGGCCCCGCCCAGGGCGCCGCCTTCGTCGACTCCTACGCGACCAACACCATGGCCGACCTCACCCCGGAGGGGAACGCGGCCGTACGCATCCTCACCGGGATGAACCGGGTCTGGCACACCGGCGCTTCCTGGAACGACGGCTCGCCGCTGCTCGCCGACGTCCTGCGCGCCAATGTGCGCTACTGCGTGCAGGTCACCACCGAGCGGACCGACGCGGAGGCCCGCGAGGCCTTCATCTACGACCGCCAGCACCAGAGTTACGCCGTCATCGCCGGCCTCGGCCCGCTCGCCGACCTGTACCGGACGGGCGCCCGCGCCGTCACCGCGATCACCACGGCACCCGACTCCACCCCGCCCGCGAAGGTCGACGACGCCGTCCCCGCCGACGCGCCCGCCGGCTCCGCACTCGGCCCCGGGGCCGTCGACTCGGAGCTAGGGCAGGTGGTCACCCTGGTCAACACGGTTCGCGGACCGTACGCCTCGGGCAACCCCGCCAAGTACGCGTACCGGTACCCGCGTCCCTGGCGCCTGAACGAGGACAGCGCAGTGGTCGACACCGGCGCCACCGACGCCCTCGGCTACCCGGTCTACGACACGGACGTCGTCGTCGCCCCGCAACTGCTGCGCCAGCGCGGCACCTCCGCGGTCGACGACGGCGGCTTTGTGAGCGGTCACACCAACGCCTTCCACCTGGCCGCGCTGGCCCTCGCGTACGCGGTGCCCGAGCGCTTCCAGGAGCTCGTCACCCGGGCGTTCGAGCTCAGCCACACCCGGATCACCGCCGGCATGCACTCCCCCCTCGACGTCATCGGCGGCCGGACGCTCGCCACGGCGCTCGCCGCCGCCACCCTCGCCGACCCCCGGAACGCCGCCCTCAAGGCCGCCGCCCGGAGCCAGGCGGCCGCGTACTTCCGGTCGAAGACCGGCACCACGCCCGACACCCTGTACGCCTTCGCCCACGGAGCCGATCCGGCCGAGGACCCGTACGCCGACCGCGAGGCGAACGCCGAGCAGGTCACCCCGCGGCTGACGTACGTCCTGCGCCGTAGCGGCCCGAACGTCCCGATGAGCGTGCCCAAGGGCGCCGAGGTCGTGCTGGAGACCCGCCTGCCCTACCTCGACGCCGCCCAGCGCCGCGAGGTACTGCGCACCACCGCCCTGCCCTCCGGCTACGTCCTGCTGGACGGACCGGAGATGTGGGGCCGGCTCGACCTGTTCGCCGCGGCCGACGGTTACGGCTCGTTCGAGCGGGACGTGACCGCGGAGCTGAACGCCGCCGACGGCGGGTTCTGCGCGGCCGACTCCTGGCGCAACAACATCGGCGGGCCCGGCGGCCTCACCAAGCGCGGCACCGGGACACTGACCCTGACCGGCACCAACCGTTACACGGGCCCCACCGTGGTGGCCGCCGGAGTCCTCGCGGCCGGCTCTCGCGACGCCCTGGGGCGCGGCGACGTGCACGTCCGCGGCGGCACCCTGCGGGTGGATGTCGAACAGGGACCCGTCCGGCTGCGCGGCGACTACCTGCAGGCCGCCGGCACGCGCCTGGAGCTGACGCTCCACCACTGCCACGCCCCGGCCCTGACGGTCGCGGGCCGGGTGACGCTCGGCCGTGACGCGCAGCTCGTCCTGCGGCTGCCGGACTCCCTCGAACCGGACGACGACGTGGTGCTGCCGGTGCTCAACGGGCGTACGCTGCAAGGCGGGTTCGGCAGCGTCACCGTCGACGCGGACGGGTACCGGGCGACGCCGCTCTACACCCACGACGGCCTCGCGGTGCGGTTGACCCGCTGCTGAGCCCCGCTGCCGAGCCCGCCGGTGCGCGGCTCTGTTCGCGCTCACACCGGCACGCCAACGACCTGTGCGCTCGCGAGACCCGAGGAGGCAACCCCCATGACCGTGGCCGCGACCAACTGGGCCGGGAACATCGGGTTCGGCGCCGAGCGGTTCCACGAGCCGCGCTCCGTGGACGAGTTGCGGCGGATCGTCGCGGGCAGCCGGTCGGTGCGGACCCTCGGGACCGGGCACTCGTTCAACGCGATCGCCGACACCACGGGCGACTTGGTGTCCGTCGCCGGCCTGCCCCGGGTGGTCGACCTGGACGAGCGGGCCGGCACCGTCACGGTGAGCGCCGGGATGCGGTTCGGTGAGCTCGCCGGGGTACTGGACCGGGCGGGATTCGCGCTGCACAACCTCGGGTCGCTGCCGCACATCTCGGTCGCCGGCGCGTGCGCCACCGGAACACACGGCTCGGGGGTCGCCAACGGCTGCCTCGCCACGGCGGTCCGAGCCGTCGAGCTGGTCACGGCGGACGGCGCCCTGGTGACGATCGACCGGGACGCGGCGGAGTTCCTCGGCGCGGTCGTGGCCCTGGGCGCCCTCGGCGCGGTCACCCGGCTGACCCTGGACGTGGTCCCGGCGTTCGAGGTCCGGCAGTGGGTCTACGAGGGGCTGCCGACCGCCGTGCTGCGCGAGCGGTTCGACGAGATCATGGCGGCGGCGTACAGCGTCAGCCTCTTTACGGGCTGGCGGACGGACCGCATCGATCAGATCTGGCTCAAGCGCCGGGGCGGCCCCGACGCCCCCGGGACCTGGCTCGGCGCGGTGCTCGCCGACGGTCCGCGCCATCCCGTGCCGGGGTGTCCGCCCGAACCCTGCACGCCGCAGCTGGGCGTGCCGGGCCGGTGGCACGCCCGGCTCCCCCACTTCCGACCGGACTTCACGCCGAGCAGCGGCGACGAGCTGCAGTCCGAGTACTTCGTCGCCCGCACCGACGCCGTCGCCGCGTTCGACGCGCTGGACGCCGTCAGGGACCGGATCTCACCGGCCCTGCAGATCGGCGAGATCCGCACGGTCGCGGCGGACGCCCTGTGGCTCAGCCCCGCGTACGAACGCGACTGCGTCGCCTACCACTTCACCTGGCACCCCGACGCGCCGGCCGTGGCGGAGGCGGTCAGGACGGTCGAGGAGGCCCTGTCCCCCTTCGCCGCCCGGCCGCACTGGGGCAAGGTCTTCACCACCACGCCCGAGGTGATCCGGGAGTCGTACCCGCGCTGGGACGACTTCCGGACACTGCTCGGCGAGTTCGATCCGGCGGGCACGTTCCGCAACGAGTTCATCGCCCGCCACTTCCATGCCACGTAGCACCTGCGCTCAGGGAGGGCCTTGCGGCGACCGTGCGCGTTAACGCTAACATTTACTTGACGGTTCAACTTCATCGGGATTGACTTGGGCACCTCACGTTTCGGTGCACCGCCGCCCAGCACAGAGGACGCCCAGTTGCCCCCGCACTTCATCCGCTATGGCGAGTCCCAGGCCAATCACGAAGCCCGAACTCCCTTGCCGGAAACACCCGATGTCGTGGTGACCACGCTCGACGCCACCATCGTCCCGGGCGCAGTGATCGGCCGCGGCAGTGAGCGGGCGTACCGCAGGCTCGCCCCGGCGCCCGGTGAACCGCACGTCACGCGAGACGACCTGACCGGGCGCCGGACGGGACCGCTCCTTTCCCTTCTGCGGTTCGTGCACGTCACCGACTACCAGCTCGCGGACATCGCCTCGCCCGGCCGGATCGACTTCGTCCAGCGGTACGCCGCCCGGCGCGGCTGGTCCAGGATGGTACCGGCGTACCGTCCGCAGGAGATCGTCTCCACCCACGCGTTCGAGGCGATGGCCCGCACCGTGGCGAGGTTGGCGAGGGATCCGGGCACGCCCGTCCGGTTCGTGCTCACCACCGGGGACAACACCGACAACGCCCAACGCAACGAGCTCCGTCAGTTCCTGACGCTGATGCACGGCGGCGGGAGCGTGGACCCGACATTCGGCGTCAGCGGGAGCGGCGACACCGCGGCGATCCCGTCGTACACCGTGTCCGGCGACTACTACAACCCGGAGCCGAAGTCGCATGACCGGTACAAACAGAGGTACGGCTTCCCGGACCGGCCGGGCCTGCTGGCCTCGGCGGCCGAGCCGTTCCCCACCCGGGGCTTCGGCGTCGACTGGCTGGCCTGCTTCGGCAACCACGACTGTCTCGCGCAGGGGCGCGCACCGGTCACGCCGGGCTTCCAGGGCGTGCTCACCGGCGACCGACGGCCGGTCGCCGCACCCGCCGCACTGCCCCGGGCGCCGGCCGACGCCTACCTCATGGACCCGGCGGTGCTGGCCGGCGGACCGACGATGACGATCCGGCCGCGAGCGGACCGGCGGATCATCGACAAGACGGAGTACATCCGGGCGCACCTGGACAGTCCCGGCACACCCCGCGGACACGGGTTCGGCGAGTCCGACCTCGCCGAGGGCCGCACCTACTACTGCTACGACGAGGTCCCCGGAGTCCGGGTGATCGTCCTCGACACCACCAACCCCGCCGGCCACGTCACCGGTAGTATCGGACGGCGCCAGCGCGACTGGCTGGAGCAGTGCCTGATCGAGGTGCACTCCTCCCACCGGGACGCGGCCGGCGCCGAGGTCCGCACGGGCTTCCAGGACCGGGTGGTCGTCCTGGCGTCGCACCACGGGCTGGGCGTGCTCGACAACACCACCGAACGGCCGGACGAGGCGGCGCACCCGGATGCGGACCTGCCGCGCGTACTCGGCGGCGAGGTCGAGGCGCTCCTGCACCGCTTCGGCAACGTGGCACTCTGGCTGGCGGGTCACCAGCACCTCAACTCGGTGACGCCCAGGAGGCGTTCGGGTGGCGGCGGCTTCTGGCACGTCATCACGTCCGGCCTGTGCGAGTGGCCGTC
The DNA here is from genome assembly GCF_042733235.1 of Kitasatospora sp. NPDC059722. NCBI lineage: Bacteria > Bacillati > Actinomycetota > Actinomycetes > Kitasatosporales > Streptomycetaceae > Kitasatospora > Kitasatospora sp. NPDC059722. The sequence continues at coordinate 128,207 of NZ_JBHWGD010000014.1, read as the reverse complement.
CCAGGCGCGGATGCTGGAGCTCCTCGTCGGCACGGACGTCCTGGTGGTCCGCTCCACGATGATCGACCACGCCGCACCGCTCGAACCCGGCGCCGGTCTCGGCCTGTGGGACCTGGCCTCCGCCCATCGCGAGGTCTGCGCCAACGAACCGACCCGCGTCGGTGGTCCGGAGTCGGCGGGCACCGTCCGGGACCGGAACGTCGAGCTCCTCGTCCCGATCCGTCCCGCCCTCTCCGCCACGCTGCGGGCCTGCGGAGCCGGTCGCTGAACGGGAGGACCCCGGCCGGCTCGCGGCCGGGGTCCCCGGGGTCGGGCGGGTCAGCGCTGGAGGGTGAGAAGGCCCGGGCGCCACGGAAGCTGGTCGTAAGGGCCGGTCGCGCTGGGGGACTTGCCCTGGTAGAGGAACTGCAGGTTGCAGGGGTCGATGGTCATGGTCTGGTCGGGGTTGTTGCGGACCAGGTCGCCGTGGCTGATGTCGTTGGTCCAGCCGGCGCCGCTGTTGGCCTTGCCCGCGAAGGGGTTGTTCTCACTCGCGGCCTGCGGGGTCCACGAACCGCTGAGGGTGGTGGCCGTGAACGAGCGGAAGTAGCGCCCGTTCGCCCCCATCGCCTCGACGATCATGAGGTACTGGTTCTGGCCCTGGACCTTGTAGACCTGCGGCGCCTCGAAGAGGTTGCTCTGCGTGTCGCTCATGACCGTCGTGTAGGAGGATCCGAAGTTGCCCGGGAAGTTCCCGATCGGCATGCTCGCCCGGTAGATGCTGCCGTTGTCACCGGCGAAGAACAGGTACATGTTCTGGCCGTCGGCGATCAGGGTCTGATCGATCGGACCGGTGCCGGAGTTGGGGATGCTGCCGGTGAAGAGCGGCTGGGGCGACGACCAGCCGTTGGGGTCGGTCGGGTCGCTCGACGTGCGGTAGATGAACGGCCACGGACCCCACTGGTAGGCGAGCACCCAGATGTTCTTCGGCGCGAAGTAGAACAGCGTGGGAGCCACCGCGGCCTGGCCCATCCCGATCTGGCCGGCCGAGGCCATGTCCGACCAGTTCGCGAAGGGACTGAACATCATCGAGCCGTACGACGAACCCGACACGTTCGACGCGTAGACCAGGTGCTTGCCCTTGTACACGACGTCGGTGAAGTCCTTCACCGACACCCATCCGTTCGCCGGCTGCGCCAACGCGCCCGTCGACGACCAGCGGTACGCCGTCGGCAGGGCGCAGTTGCCGCCCGGCGGGGTCGACGCGGACAGGCCGGTCCAGCTCTGGTTGCCGCCGCCGTTGCAGGTCCAGATCTCCACCGCCGTGCCGTTGGCCGTCCCGGCGCCCGTGACGTCCAGGCACAGCCCCGACTCCACTCCGACCACCGTGCCGTCGGCGTTCACCCGCCACTGCTGGTTCGCGGCGCCGGTACAGGCCCAGATCTGCACCCGGGTGCCGGGCGTGGCGGCGTGGCCCGGGACGTCCAGGCACTTGTCGCCGTACACGGTCAGCCGGCTGCCGGACGTCGACGTCCACAGCTGGTTGGTCCCGTTCGAGCAGTCGTAGATCTGCAGGGACGTGCCGTCACCCCGGCCCGCGTTCTGCACATCGAGACACCGACCGGAACCCGCACCGCGCAAGGCGCCGGTGGTGGCCGCCTGGGCGGTGCCGGCGACGAGCATGGCCGCCAACGCCGCCACGGCCGCGACCACGGCGGTGAGCACCACGGACGGATGCCTGCGGCTGGACCTTCGTCTGCGCATGGGGACCTCCTTTGTCGACGGATGGAGCTGTCACACGGCTGTGCGGGCGAGGTGCAGGGGCCCGGCGGTGGCACGGGCGCGCCCCCGCGGCTCAGATCACCGGAAGTTCCAGTGCTGGTTGGCGCCGCCGTTGGCGTCCCAGATCTGGACGGCGGTGCCGTTGGCGGTCTGACCGGCGGGGATCTCCAGTGCCCGGCCGCTGGCGACGTTGGTCAGGGTGTAGGAACCGTCGCCGTTCTGGCCGGCCCTCCAGTGCTGGTTGGCGCCGCCGTTGGCGTCCCACACCTGCGGCCTCGTCCCGTTGCCCGTCTGGCCGCCCGGCTCGTCCAGGACCCGGCCGCTGGCGACGTTGGTGAAGGTGTAGGAGCCGTCGCCGTTCTGGTCGGCCCTCCACTGCTGGTTGGCGGCGCCGCCGTTGGCGTCCCAGATCTGGAGGGGGGTGCCGTTGCCGTTCTGTCCCGCGGGCTCGTCGAGCACGCGTCCGGCGGCCACGTCGGACAGGCCGTAGGCGGCTCCGGAGGTGATGCCTCCACTGGGTGTGCCGCCGCTGGCGCCGCCCAGGGCGGCGAGCACCGCACCGTAGGCGGACTTCTTGTTGCCGTTGTTGTCGAACAGCAGCGGGTTCTCGCCGGTGCGCCAGGAGTCGCTGTCGCGGATGCCCCACACGGTGATGCCCGTGCAGCGGGCGACGCCGAGGCAGTCCCGGACGGTGTCGGCGTACGCGCCGGCGGGCGCCTGGGCGATGTCGAGTTCGGTGATCTGGACGTCCACGCCGAGCGCGGCGAAGTTGGACAGGGTGGTCCGGAAACTCGGCGGCGGGCCGCCGGCACCGAAGTGGCTCTGGAAGCCGACGCAGTCGATCGGCACGCCGCGGGACTTGAAGTCCCTGACCATCCTGTAGACGCCCTGGGTCTTGGCGTCGGACCAGTTCTCGATGCTGTAGTCGTTGTAGCAGAGCTTGGCCGAGGGGTCGACGTTCCGGGCGGTGCGGAAGGCCTCCTCGATGAAGCCGTCGCCCAGCACGTTCTGGAACACCGAGCCGCGGTGCCGGCCGCTGCCGTCGTCGGCGAAGGCCTCGTTGACCACGTCCCAGGCGTAGATCTTGCCCTTGTAGTGGCTCATCTCGGTGGCGATGTGGTTGTTCATCACGCTGCGCAGGGTGTTGGCGTCGTTGATGGAGCCGACCCAGCCGGGCAGTTGGGAGTGCCAGACCAGGGTGTGCCCGCGCATCTTCTGGCCGTGCGCGGCGGCGTGGCCGACGATCGAGTCGGCGGGGCCGAAGTTGAACGACCCGCGGGAGGGTTCGGTGGTGTCCCACTTCATCTCGTTCTCCGGGGTGATCGTGTTGAACTCCCGGTCGAGGATGGTGGAGTACGCCGGGTCGCCGAGCCTGCCCGCGGCCACCGCCGTGCCGAAGTAGCGGCCGCTGCCGGCCGCCGCCGCACCCAGCGTGGTCGCCCCGGCGCCCTGAGCCGCGGGACTGGCGGCGACGGCCGTGGCCGAGCCGACGACCATGCATGCGGCAGCCGTCAGGACCTTGCGGAGCCGGAGTCTCTTCTTGAGCCGTGGCATGACGGATCGTTCTCCTTGGGTGGGGGATTCTCCTGCACACCGATCGGGAACCGGCGCCTCGTCCGGACCGTCGTGCGAGCGCGCACGTCGGCCGAGCCGGTCCTGCCGGGCACAGCGGGCTGGTGTGTGCCCCGGCGGCCGAGCCCCTGCCCGTTAACGCTAACAATTGGCAGTGGAGACACTCGAACCGCCTGACATGTTCAGGTGAAATCTCCTTCAGTCGCTGCGAGTTGTCAATACTCCGCGCAGCAGCGGACCGGCGGCCACGGTTCGGTCCCACCCCGACTCCGGATAGGCGGCTACTCCTCGTGCGCAGGCGGCAGCCCCTGGGCGGCCCGGGAGCCGGAGGACACATACGGGTCGTCGATCCCTAGCTCCGACCGCCGCCGCGCATCGCCGGCACGGGCAGGTATGCGGCGGCGGGGCCGGGGCAAGACCGGCCCCCGTGAACGAGCCGCACTCATCGGCAGACCGCAGCCTGCGCCGTGGGACTCCTCACCTCAGCAGGAACTTCGCGCGCTTCGGAGCACGTGGCATCCCGGGGTGCCGCTATGTGGTTCGTCCATGTGGTTCGTCAAGGAAATCGGGCTGCGTCCGGAGCCGTGACCAGGCACGATGGCGGGATGCCGGATCTGCTGTGGGATGACGTCAGGAACTTCCTCGACCCTGCCGTGATGGGTGCTCTGCCTGATGTGTTCGTGGAGGGCACCTCGTCGGTGGAGGACTGGCAGGCGGTGTTCGATCTGGTCCAATCGAGTGGCTGGGCATGGGAGTTCCTGGAGGGTGGCGTCGCCGGACCGCTTCCTGCTGCCGTTGAGGTGCTTTCGCGGCCGGCCGGCGCGGACTCGGTCGATCTGCGGGTGTGGCCGGTTCCGGGGGTACTGGCGATCTTCCGCCCGTGGTCCGCCGAGGGGATCGACTTCGATGTCGACCTGCGCGAGTTGCAGGGCCAACACGGGGTGGACGTCCTGTGCGGGCTGCTGGCCACGGTGGGCCGGCGGCTGGGCAGGCCGGTGGCCATGACGGCCGAGGGCGACTACGGACACCCGGTTCTCGGGTTCGACCCCGCCGTGGACCGCGTGGTGTTGATGGCGGACCCGAACTTCCGATGACTGCCGCGGCCGGCCGGGACTCGTCGAGAGTCCCGTCGCCCGGCAGGGCGAAGAAGGCGAACGCGGCCAGGACGAACGCCCGACTCAGCTGCTCCACGCCCCCGCGGAAAGGTTGCTCGCCGGGAGCCCCGTTGCGGGGCCACCAAGAAGGTGGCGGAGGGTCGGGGTCCCCCCGGACCCCGCCGGACGCTGCGCCCATCGGCGCAGGGTCATGCGCGATGTGTGCCCTTGCGACGGGCCCGGGCGCGCAGCGCCAGTACGCCACCGCCGACGGCGAGCAGACCCACGCCGGTGAGCGGGATCAGGTCGTGGGAGCCACTGGCGGCGAGGCCCGCGGGCGGAGCCCCCGCCCGGGGGGGCCGGGGGGGGGGGGGGGTGGGGGGGCCCCCCCCCCCGCTGGGCGCCGGGCGAAGCGACGGCCCCCGCGCCCCGCCACCCCCCCCCCGCCGGTCTCGGTTATCGGGTGGGGGGCGCAACGGGCGGCGCGGCCCGGGGCGGCCCCCCCGGCCGGGCTCGGCCGAGCCGGTGCGGAGGTGCCTGCGGCGCCCCCGGCGTTGCGGCCGGTGCTCCGGCCGACGCCGACGGGCCTGCCGACGGGCCTGCCGACGATCCCGCCGCCGACCCGGCCGGCACGGACGGTGGCACCTGCGCCGCGGCGTTGTCACGCGTGAACGCCAGCGTGCCGAAGCCGAGTTGGTCGAAGCCGCCACTGTTCGGACCGTAGTCGCCACCGCCGCCCTCGGCCCCGACCTTCGCCGCCATGGCGGTGCTGTAGGGCGCGGCGAGGCCGCGGCGGTTGACGTAGTGGTTCCGGATCATCGCCCAGATCGGGCGCAGATCGCCCCGGCCGTCGGCGGAGGGCGCGGTGTCATCCACCGTCTTCGACCAGACGCCGGGTGCGCCCTGCTGGAACGTGAGGCGGGTGAACGGGACGTCCTCGCCGAGGTTGTACTTGGCGACGTACTCGGCGCCCTTGAGGAAGCGGTTGTCGTCCTCGCCGTAGAGATCGATGCCCTGGTTCCAGGCCATCTCGCACAGGGCGCCCATCAGGCCGACGGAGAGCGTGCAGTGCCCCTGGTCGCGGCCGGACTCCTGGAACTGGGCCAGGCCGCCGGGGTGGACGTACGGGATGGCGTGCCGGAGCGAGCCGTTGCCCGCGCCGTTCCGGTAGTACTCGACGGCCTGGTCGACCTTGGCCCGGTCGTCGCACAGGACCCCGGCGGCGAAGACGCAGCAGAGGGCGAGCAGGTCCCAACTGGCGTAGTAGTTGGTGATGAACGCGCCGTTGTGGTGACGGAGGAAGTCGTCGCAGACCGGGTAGAAGACCTGGAGCATCATGGTCTTGAACCGGTCGAGGTCGAACCCGGGGTAGCCGCGCATCAGTTCGGCCGCGTTGGCGAACTGGTAGCCCTGGATGCCGGCGGCGAGGAACCGGTCGGCGCTGCCGGTGACCTGCTTCAGTGTGCCCGACCAGGCGTTGAGGATGTCCCGGGCGGCATCACCGTGGGCCCGGTCGCCACTGACGCGCCAGCGCAGGGCGTTCTGGTAGGCGGCGTGGACGTCGTTGTAGAGGGTCGGGAAGTTCTGGGAGGCGTCGCCTCCCCGGTAGACCACGGCTTGGGGGTTCGCCTTCCAGCCGCTCTGCGCATGCCGGTTGGCCGTCAGCCGCTGCCACCCCGCTAGGTACGGCTGGGCACCGGCGTTGACCTTGGCGGCTATCCGGTCGAGGTCCGCCTGCGCGTGCAGCAGGCCCGGGTGCGCGAACGCGGGGGCGGGGGCCGCCGTGGCACGGGTCATACCGCTCACCGCAGCGGCTCCGGCCGCGAGTCCGACGGTACCGGCGAGCTTCAGCAGGCTGCGGCGGCTCGGACGCTGATTGCTGTGGTACTGAGTCACTGGGGTGTCTCCCGATCATCGACGCTTCTCATCAGGAGACGTCCGGGATTGTGAACGATAACAGAAATCCTCGACGGGTCACCCGCAGGCGCCCGACCACCCCTACGGCCGTGCGGCCAGGGCCAGTTGAGCCGGCCGAACGAGGCCGGGGGCGGGCGAAGGCTCGAAGGCCCCCGCCGTTCCCATCGGCCCCGGACACACGCGACGACACGGCCGCCGGCGGCCGCCGAGCCCGTCAAAGTCAGCAGCGATCGACGGCCATATGGCGCCCCAAATGAGTACGACTCATTTGGATGGCAGCAGCCTTCGCCGAGGGGCCCGCCCAGGCGCCCGCAGGGCGGCTCCCGACATCGCCAGCCCTGCCACCACCTGCGCAATCCCCCCGAAACACAGGGTTCTCGCGACGCCGAGCGTGATACATCCGCGTGTCATCGGTGTTGCGTCGGCGCAAAAATAAGCATGTCAATCGTCTTGACAGAGGCGCCGACCCGCCTCGATAAATGCAACTCATAAGGCAGGACTTGCAGGAGGGACACCCCAGAATGAGACCCCTACGCATCGGCGCCGGGGCGGCCAGGGCCCTCGCGGCGGCACTCGTCGCGTTCGCGGCCGCGCTGCCCGCCCAACCCGCCTACGCGGCCACGACGAACTTCTACGTCGACCCGGTCAACGGCAGTGACGGCAACCCGGGGACCAGCACCGCCTCGGCCTTCAAGACCGTCCAGGCCGCCCAGGCGGCGGTCCGAAATGTTAACGCGAACATGTCCGACGACATCGTCGTGAACCTGCGCAGAGGCACCTACCCCCTCACCGCCCCGGTCACCTTCGGCACCGCGGACTCGGGCACCAACGGGCACACGGTCGTCTACCAGGCGTACAACGGTGAGACGCCCGTGATCACCGGCGGCACGGCGGTCACCGGCTGGGCCCCGGCCGCCAACGGCGAGTACAAGGCGTCCGTGGGCGCGCTCAACTTCCGCCAGCTGTACGTCAACGGGGTCCGCGCCACCCGGGCCCGCTATCCGGACATCGGCTCCGACTTCCAACTGCAGGGCAGCGACAGCGCCAACAAGCTGTTGAAGGTGCTCAGCTCGCAGGTCTCCACCTGGGCCAATCCCAACCAGGTCGAGATGGTGCTGGAGACGCAATGGGGCGAGAGCTACCTGCGGCTGAAGTCGATCAGCTCCGCCAATGGCACCGCCAACATCTCCATCCAGGACCACGAGGCGGGCATCCTGTTCCAGCGCCCGTGGCCGCAGCTCGCCAACGGCTCCCCGCTGCACTTCGAGAACGCCCACGAGTTCCTCAACGAACCGGGCGAGTTCTACGTCGACACGGCCGCGCAGACCGTCTACTACAAGCCCCGCCCCGGCGAGGACATGTCCACGGCCACCGTGCAGGCGCCGACCCTCCAGACGCTCTTCGACATCAAGGGCACCAGCCTCGACGCTCCCGCCCACGACCTGCGCTTCTCCGGGCTCACCTTCGCCCAGACCACCTGGATGGAAGCCAGCAACAACGGCTACCTCAACGCCCAGGGCGGCAACTACAACATCTCGGCCGACACCTCCAACAACCAGTACGTCGGCCGTCCGCCGGCCGGCGTCCAGGCCGCGGACGCCGACCGGGTCTCCTTCACCTACAACACCTTCAAGCAGATGGGCTCCACCGCCCTCGACCTCTCCCACGGCGTCCACGACAGCAGCGCGACCGGCAACTACGTCTACGACATCGCCGGCAACGGGATCATGGTCGGCAAGTTCTCCGACCCGACCGTGGAGTACCACTCCGTCTACAACCCGCCGGCCACGCCGGCCGGTGAGGACGCCCGGGAGGTGGTCAAGAACGTCACCGTCAAGGACAACCTGATCACCCGGATCGGTGAGGACTACCTCGGAACCGCGGGTATCAACGCGGGCTTCGTCAACAGCACCACCATCGACCACAACGACATCTCCGACACTCCGTGGGCCGGCATCTCGCTCGGCTGGGGCTGGCAGTCGGCGGCCAACGCCGAAGGCAACAACAGCATCAGCTTCAACCGGATCGGCAACGTGATGAACCGGCTGTGCGACTCGGCCGGCATCTACCACCTGTCGAACGACCCCGGCACGGTCGTCAACGGCAACTACATCCACGACGTGGTCCGCGGCCCCGCCGCCTGCGGCTCACCCGTGCACGGCCTCTACCTGGACGAGGGGTCGGACAACATGACCGTCTCGAACAACGTGCTGTCGCACACCGACGGGTTCATCAACCAGAACCGCAACGGCTCCAACGTCACCCTCACCAACAACACGACGTCCGGCGACGCGGTGATCAAGGCCTCCGGCCTCGAATCCGGCTACCAGTGGATGACCCTGTTGCCCAACCTCGCCTTCAACAAGTCGACGTCCTCCTCCTCGGTCTTCGGCACCGGCTGGGAGCCCTCGAAGGCCGTCGACAACAATGGCTCGACCGGCTGGTCGCCGACCGGCGGCGACACCTCGGCCTGGTGGCAGGTCGACCTGGGCCAGGCCTACCAGCTCGGCCAGTTCTCGCTGACCACCCGCCAGGACGTCGACCAGGCCGCCACCCGCGGCAACTTCGAGGTCCGGGGCTCCAACGACCCGAACTTCGGCAGCTACACCGTCCTGGGCCGCCAGACGTCCACCCTGCCGTTCGCCTCGACGCTCACCGGCGACATCGACGTCCGCCAGGCGTTCCGCTACGTGCGGGTCGCCAAGACCGACGGCGGGTACTTCTTCATCACGGACTTCAGCGTGCAGCAGGCGAGCGGGTCACCCGCCGCGTCGACCGGCACGCCGACCGTCAGCCCGTCGGCGTTCTACACGATCAAGAACGTCAACAGCGGCCAGGTGCTGGACGTGAGCGGCTGGTCCACCGCCGACGGCGGGGCCGTCGCCCAGTGGCCGAGCACCGGCGGCGCCAACCAGCAGTGGAGCTTCGTACCGGTCAGCGGCCAGCTCTTCGAGATCGTGAACCGGAACAGCGGCAAGGTCCTCGACATCAACGCGGGCAGCCACTGGAGGGGGACCACGCTGCAGCAGTACACGTACGGCGGCGGCAACAACCAGCTCTGGTACTTCGAGCCGACCGGCGGCGGCTACCTCATCCGCAACTACGAGAGCCGGCAGGTCCTGGAGGTGAGCAGCGGATCGACGACCAACGGAGCCGCCGTCGACCAGTGGATGCCCCTGAACCAGTCCAACCAGGCCTGGACGGTCCAGTGACGCGGTGACAGCGTGACGCCCCGCCGGGCACCACGGTAAGGCGGAAGCCCCGCCCCCACAACAAAGTGTGGGGGATCGACCCACGCCGGGCTTGGCGGGTGATCCCCCCCCCCGCGGCCCCGGCGGCCGCGCGGGACTCCCCGACCGACCGGCGCGGCGCCGGCAGCTGGAG
>NZ_JBHWGD010000014.1:108453-118469 GCF_042733235.1 Kitasatospora sp. NPDC059722 | reverse complement strand
GCCCGCGCGGGGGCGCCCGCCCGCCCCCCCGGCCCGCCCGCGTGTGCGGCGCCCCCCCCCCCCCCCCCCCGGGGGGGGGGGCCCCCCCCCCTCGGCCGGATTCGCGGGATCAGCCCGCAGCCGGGACCGGGACGTCCGGCCGGATCAGGCCCTCGGCCCGGAGGTGCTCCCAGAGGCCCGCGGGGACGGGCCGGCGGTGGAGCTCCGCGTTGCGTTCGACCTGTGCGCGGTCCCGCATGCCCAGGGTGACGTTGACGACGGCGGGATGGGTGTACGGGAAGGCGATCGCGGCGGCGGGCAGGGTGGTGCCGTGCTGCTCGCAGACCTCGGCGATGGCCGAAGCCCGGCGGACGAGGTCCGCCGGGGCGTCCCGGTAGTCGTACTTCATGCCGAGCGCGGGCCTGTCCCGGGCGAGCAGGCCGGAGTTGAACACGCCGACCGCGACGACGCTCCGGCCCAGGTCCCGCGCCGCGGGAAGGACGTCGTCCAGCCCCGACTGGTCGAGCAGGGTGTAGCGCCCGGCGAGCATCACGACGTCCAGGTCGGTCTCGCGCAGGAAGCGGGCCGGCATCGCCGACTGGTTCATGCCGACCCCGACGGCGCCGATCACTCCCTGGTCGCGCAGGTCGACGAGCGCAGGCACGGCCTCCTGGGCGGCCTGCTCCCAGTGGTCGTCGGGGTCGTGCAGGTAGACGACGTCCAGCCGGTCCAGGCCCGTGCGCCGGAGCGTGTCCTCGATGGAGCGGAGCACCCCGTCGCGGCTGAAGTCCCACTGGCGGCGCAGGTCGTCGCGAACGGCGAAGCCCTCGGTGTCGGCCCCGCGCGGCTGCTCGTTGGGGACCAGTAGCCGGCCCACCTTCGAGGAGACGACGTACTCCTCCCGGGGACGGTCCCGCAGAGCGGCGCCGAGGCGCCGTTCGGAGAGGCCGAGGCCGTAGTGGGGTGCGGTGTCGAAGTACCGGATGCCCGACGCCCAGGCCGCGTCGATCGCGGCCCGGGCGTCGGATTCCGGGGTGACGTCGTACAGGTTGCCGATCACCGCGCCGCCGAAACCGAGTTCGGTGACGGCGACCGGTGTGTGCCGGATCTTCCGGAGGCGCAAGAGCTGCTCCCTGTCGGTGCGGGTGGGGACGCCGGTCAGCGGCGGACGGCGGCGGAGGCTCCCGCGACCAGCGCCTCGACCTCGGCGAGCGAGGCCATGGCGACGTCACCGGGCGTCGTCATGGTGAGGGCGCCGAGGGCTGTGCCGTAGGCGAGGGCGCGCTCCAGCGGGGCACCGGCGAGCAGGCCGTGGATCAGACCGGCCGCGAAGCCGTCCCCGGAGCCGATGCGGTCCAGGACGTGCAGGCCGGGCATCCGGGGGCCGGCGACGTGACCGGTCTCCGCCGACCACGCCGCCGAGCCCCAGTCGTTCACCCCGGCCGACGGGACCTCGCGGAGGGTCGTCGCCAGCACCCGCGCCCCGGGGAGCAGCCCGGCCACCGAGGCGAGCGCGTCCGGCACCTCGTCGGCGCCGAAGCGCTCGGCGCCGGGGTGCCGGCCCGCCATCCCCAGGGCGCCCACGACGACGTCGGCCTGCCGGGCGAGCCGCAGGTCGGTCTCCCGGGCCCGCTCCGGCCCCCCGCGGCCGGCCCAGAGGCTCGGGCGGTAATTGGGGTCGTACGAGACGGTGACACCGTGGCGGCGGGCGGCCGTCATCGCCTCCTCGGCGACGTCGACGGTGGTGTCGGACAAGCCGGCGAAGATGCCGCCGGTGTGGAACCAGCGCACCCCCGCCGCGAAGACCGCGTCCCAGTCGACGTCGCCCTTGCGCAGCTGGGACGCGGCGGTGTGGGCGCGGTCGCTGACGCCGAGTGCGCCGCGGATGCCGAAGCCCCGCTCGACGAAGTTCAGGCCGTTGCGCGCGCTGCGCCCGATGCCGTCGTCGGGCACCCAGCGGATCAGCGAGGTGTCGACCCCGCCCTGCAGGACCAGGTCCTCGACGAGCCGGCCCACCGCGTTGTCGGCGAGCGAGGTGACGACGGCCGTCCGAAGGCCGAAGCACCGGCGCAGCCCGCGCACGACGTTGTACTCGCCGCCCCCTTCCCACACGCGGAAGGTGCGGGCGGTGCTGATCCGCCCCTCCCCCGGGTCGAGGCGCAGCATGACCTCGCCGAGCGCCACCACATCGGTCACGGCGCACCCACCCGCACGGCCTCGGCCGTCAGGCGACGGATCTCCGGGTAGTCCCCGCGGTCCAGGTGCGCGGGCGTCGCCATCCAGCTGCCGCCGACGGCGAGGACCGCGCGCTCGGCGAGGTATCCGGGCAACTGGTCGGCACCGACCCCGCCGGTCGGCACGAAGCGCACGCGTGGGAAGGGCGCCGCGAGCGCGCGGAGCGTGCGCAGGCCGCCGATGGATTCGACGGGGAAGACCTTGACGGTGTCGAGGCCGTCCCGCAGGGCGCGCATCAACTCGGTGGCGGTGGCGATGCCGGGCACCACGGGGACCCCCAGCTCCCGGCACTTCGCCACGACCTCCTCGTCGTAGCCCGGGGACACCACGAAGCGGGCCCCGGCCGCCACGGCCCGCTCCGCCTGCTCCGGGGTGACCACGGTGCCCGCACCCACGGCCAGGCCTCCGTGGGCCGCCATCACCTTGAGCGCCTGCTCGGCCTCCGGGGTGCGGAAGGTGACCTCGGCGCACCGGGCGCCGCCCGACGCGAGCGCGTCGGCCAGCGGGGCGGCCGTGGCCGGGTCGCGCAGGGTCAGTACCGGCATGATGCGTGCGCCGTCCAGCACGGTGACCAGATCCTCGCTCATGCGCCCATCTCGCTTCGCTCGACGGGGGCATTCGCCCACGCGCTGCTCTTGATGCTGAGCTCGCTTCGCTCGCTCATCCGCCCACCTCATTTCGTTCGCTCATGTGCCCATCTCGCTTCGCTCGCTCATCGGCCCAGCCATCCGCCGTCGACGGGAAGGATCGTGCCGTGGACGTAGGCGGCGGCGTCCGAGGCCAGGAAGACGGTGGCGCCGGCCAGGTCGTCGGCCTGTCCCCAGCGTCCGGCCGGGATCCGCTCCAGGATCGCCCTGCTGCGCACCGGATCGTCCTGCAGCGCCTGGGTGTTGTCCGTGGCGATGTAGCCCGGCGCGATGGCGTTGACGTTGACGCCGCGCCCGGCCCACTCGTTGGCCAGCGCCTTGGTCAGACCGGCGATGCCGTGCTTGGCGGCGGTGTAGCCGGGGACGGTGATGCCGCCCTGGAAGCTCAGCAGGGACGCCGTGAAGATGACCTTCCCCCGGCCGCGGGCCACCATCGCCGCGCCCACCGCGCGGGTCAGCGCGAACTGCGCGGTCAGGTTGACCTGGAGCACCAGGTCCCAGTCGGTGTCCGGGTGTTCGGCGGCCGGGGCGCGGCGGATGGTGCCTGCGTTGTTGACCAGGATGTCCACCGGACGCTCACGGTCCGCGAGGTCCTCACCCAGGGCCCGCACCGCGTCCGGGTCGGCGAAGTCGGTGCGGATCGCCTCGAAACTGCGGCCCGCGGCCAGGACGTCCTTCTCGACCTCGCTGCCGGACTCCTCCAGGTTGGCGCTGACGCCGATGACGTCCGCGCCGGCTTCAGCGAGTGCGCGGGCCATGGCCCGGCCGATGCCGCGCCGGGCTCCCGTGACGACGGCGAGCCTGCCGGTCAGATCGAAGGCGTTCATTCGGCGACCCCCCGGGTGTCGTCGGTGCAGTCCACGAGGATCTTCATCACGTCGCCGCCGCCCTCCAGGGCCTCGAACGCCGCGGGGGCCTCGGTGAGCGGCACGACCTTGCTGATCAGCTTCTCGGCCGGGATCGTGCCGTCGGCGACCAGCGCCACCGCCCGCTCGAAGTCGGAGCGGTCGTACAACCGGGCGCCCACCAGGGTGAGTTCACGCCAGAAGAAGCGGTACAGGTTCACCTCGCGGGGCCGGGGGTGGATCGCCACCAGGCACAGCCGGCCGCGCACGCCCAGCACCTCGACCGCGGTGTCGACCCCGCCCGCCGCACCGGACACCTCGAAGGCGACCTCCGCGCCCGCGCCCCCGGTCCAGTCCTGCACGGCCCCGGCCACGTCCTCGGCGGCCGGGTCCAGCGTGATGAGCCCCAACTCCTCGGCCAGCTTCCGCCGGTGGGCGCTCAGCTCCACCACCCGGACCTCGGCCCCGGCCGCCCGGGCCACCAGCGCTATCAGGATGCCGACCGGACCGCCGCCCACGACGACGACCCGCTCACCGGCCTGCACCTGGGCCCGGCCGACGTCGTGCACGGCCACCGCGGTGGGCTCCACCAGCGCGGCCCGGTCCAGAGCGAGAGAGCCCGGCAGCCGGATCAGCGTGTCGGCGGGGACCGTCCAGCGTTGCTGCATCGCACCCGGCGAGTCGATGCCGATGAAGTCCAGGTTCTGGCACACGTGCTGATGGCCACTCAGGCAGGCCGGGCAGGTGTCGTCCCAGCGCAGCGGCATCACCGTCACCGCGTCCCCGGCCTGCCAGCCCTCCACGCCGGCACCGACCCGCACCACCCGGCCGGACATCTCGTGGCCCAGGACGGCCGGCGCGGCGACGCGGGCGTCCATGTCGCCGTGGAAGATGTGGAGGTCGGTACCGCAGATCCCCACGTAGGCGGGCGCCAGCAGCACCTCTCCGGGACCGGGCTCGGACGGCTCGGACGGAGCCGTGTCCAGCGTGCGGGCGGCTGTATATCGGACAGCAAGCGTCATGGTGATTCCAAGGTCTCTTCGGTACGGGTTACGAGTGGGGGGCGAGGCGGTAGAAGGCGGTCGCGGTGCCCGCGAGGATCGCCGAGGTCTCGTCGGCGGAACATCCGTCGAGCAGTTCGTCCACGGTCTCGGCCCAGCGGTTCCAGCCTCCGGCGAGGTTCGCCACCGGCCAGTCCGAGCCGAACATCAGCCGGTCGGGGCCGAAGGCGCTCAGCAGGACGTCCCACGCCGGGCGGATGTCGGCGGTGGTCCAGGCCTCGTGGTCGGCCTCGGTGATCAGCCCCGACACCTTGCAGACCACCTGGGGATGCCCGGCCAGCCGGCGCAACCGGCGCTCCCAGTCCTCCAGTTCGCGGCCGGCGAGGTCCGGCTTGCCCGCGTGGTCGAGCACCAGAGGCAGGTCCGGGAGGCGTTCGGCGAGCCGGCTCGCCTGGTCGAGCTGGTGGCTGCGGACGAGCACGTCGTAGCCGAGCCCGCGGTCCCGGAGCGCCGCCAACCCGCGTTCGACGTCGGGGCGTTGCAGCCATTCCGGGTCCGTCTCGCCCTGCACCAGGCTGCGCAGCGACCTGAGGTAGCCGCCGCCCGGACCGGCGAGCAGCCGGTCGAGCTCGTCACCGACCGCGGGGGACGTGAGGTCCACCCAGCCGACCACGGCCGCGATCAGCGGCTCCCGGGCGGCGAGCGCGAGCAGGTCCTCGGTCTCGGGGACGTCCGGCACGCACTGCACGACCACCGTGCGGTGCAGCCTGCGGCCCGCCACCGTACTGGTGGCGGTGGCGCGCAGATCGTCGGGGGTGAACGTGCGGCGGATCGACGTCAGGGCGGGCTCGTCGAGCCAGGCTTGCGGCCGCTGGGCGAGGTCCCACAGGTGGTGGTGGGAGTCGATGAGCGCGGGCGGCGGGGTGGAGGTCACTGGGGGCTCCGGTCTGGTCGGTCGGGCGTGGAGCGGGTCACTCGGCGGAGTGCTCGCCGGGCTCGCTCAGGTGCCAGACCTCGGCGAGCTCCGTCCACTGGCGGGAGTCGCCCCGATCGGGCCAGGGCTCCTGGCAGGGGTCGGTGAGCAGCCACCACTCCTGGGTCACGGGGTCGGCCTCCAGGCCCGCCATGTCGGCCTCGAAGTCCTCGCCGTGGTACTCGAAGTAGGAGAACAGCACGTCACCGTGGAGGAAGATGCCGAAGTTGCGGATCCGCGCCCGGTGGAGGGCCGCCTCGACTCCGGGCCAGACGGCGGAGTGGAGTTCGAGGTACTCCTCGCGGTGCTCGGGCCGGAGCCTGATGGTCTGGGCGAAGCGCTTCATGCGGATTCCTCCTCGCCACCGGGGTGCGACGCGTCGCCCGGGGTGGCGAACGGCGAGCGGTAACTGGGGGTACGGGTGCGGAGTTCGAGCCGGAGCGTCATCCGTATGCGCGTGGACGCGGGCAGCCGGACGGTCAGGAACGCGCCGTCGCAGGCCGCTTCCGACTCGCCGACCACCGGCTCGGTGTGGCCGTAGTCGTACATGTCGCCGATCCAGCCCTCGTCCGCGCAGGTCGTGTACCGGACCGAGGTGATGGTGTGCTCGGCGAGGGCGCCCGCCTGGACGATCACCGTCCGCTCCACCTCGGGCGAGAGGTTCACCAGTTCGACGGTGGTCGCCCCGGGGTCGATGGAGGTGACCAGGGCGGCCACGTCCGCCGGCAGGCCGGCGCGGCGGGCCCGGGCGTCGTGGTAGCGCAGCCGGGCCTGCTGGAGGCCGCCGTTGTAGAGCACCTGGGGGCCGCCCCAGGTCAGTTGGACGAGGGCCTCGGTGGCGACCGGGTTGCACTGCTGCCACACGTGGATGTCGGCCTCGTCCACCTCCAGGTCGCGGTAGCGCTCCATCCGCCGCAGGCGGTGGCGGACCTGCGCCTGGGCGGCGGCGAGGATCCGCTCGGGGTAGTCCGGGTCGTCACCGGCGAGGAAGGCGAACCACGCCTTCTCGTGCCCGGACTCCTCCTTGGCCCGGAACGGCCGCACGGTGCGCCAGTCCAGGCCGTCCGCCTCGCGCAGCTTCTCCAGCCGGGCGCGGTCGGCGTCCGAGGCCGTGTGGTGCCACAGCGCCATCGGCACGGGCAGGGTGACCGGGTTGTAGTCGAACCAGCCCGAGTCGTTGTGCCGGAACGGGAGGTGGGGCGTCGGCGAGTCGACGTCCGGGCCGAGCTCGACCACCCACTTGGACCGCAGGCTGGAGTCCGACTCGCTGAACGGCATCACCTTGGCCCGGGCGATCACGGCGTCGAGCGAGGTGCCGACCATCGAGAGGTAGTCGTCGTCCCCGGTGCTCACCGCCGCGGCCAGCGCCGCCACGCAGGCCGCGTGGCCCACGCTGTGCCAGCCGTGCGGCCAGGACCAGCCGTAGTGGCCGCCGTACCAGCGGCCTTCCAGCAGGCCGCCGACCGCCCCGTCCGGAGCGACGTTGTCCGGGATGAGGCCGCCGTTCGCCTCGGTGCGCTCCCGCCAGGCGCCGACGTAGTCGACGATCCAGTCGCGGTAGCGCTGCTCGCCGGAGAGGACCCAGGCGTTGAGGACCAGCCCGGCCACGGCGAGGTTGACCGCGGTGTCGCCGACGCCCATCCGCTCGCGCATCTGCGCCCCGAGCCGCGGGTCCGCCGAGAGCGGGTACGGGCCGTCCTGCGCCTCCGGGAGCCATTCGAGCGGGAAGCCGTAGGTCTCGGCCTCCTTCGGCAGCCACGGGTATACGTCGCCGTCGGTCACGCCCTGCCGGTCCGGGTCACTGCCGTTGTGCGGACGGGTGACGATGCGGTGGGAGGGGTCGTAGTTGCCGTGGACCGGGTCGACGTACAGGTCGGCGAACCGCAGGGCGCGCTCGGACCAGCGCTCGGGGTCGGCCATGCACAGGAAGTAGAGCAGGAGCAGGCTCTCGCCCTGGTGGAACCAGTCGTAGCCGCGCTCGTACTCGTCGCGGAGCATGTCCAGTTCGGTGAGGTGCCTGGTCACTCCCTCCCAGTGCTTCGCGCTGGCGGCCAGGAGGTCGTCGGCACCGCCGAGGAGGTACAGCTGCGGCCAGTTGAAGAAGACCTCGTAGAAGTCGTCGACGCCGTCCCGGGTGGTCAGCCGGCCGGTGTAGTTCAGCCGGCCGTCGGGGCCGGTGAAGTCGCGGGCGAAGCGGCGCCAGCCGTGGTCGAGCAGGTCGAACAGGTCACGCTGCGCCACCGCCCAGCCGGGCGGTTCCAGCAGCGGCACCCCGGCCCGGATCTCGGCGGGGGACGCTGCGGCGTCCTCGCCCGGGGAACGGTCGGTGGAGCTGGGGGACATGGGGAGGATCTCCGATCGGGGTGACGGCACGGGCGTCATTCCTTGGTGGCGCCGGCGAGCATCCCGCTGACCAGGAAGCGCTGGGCGAAGAGGAAGACGACCAGGACCGGGGTGATGGCCACGAGGGTCGCGAGGGCCAGCTGCGGGCGCTCGATCGCGAGCGATCCGGCGGTCGGGTTGAACTGCGGCACGCTGCTGAGCAGGTTGCCGACGCCCACCTGGATCGGCATCTGGTCGTCCTGGGGGAGCATCACGTAGGGCAGGAAGTAGTTGGTCCAGTTGGCGACGAAGCTGAAGAAGCCCACGAGCGCGACGACCGGTGTCGCCAGCGGCAGTGCCACGTGGCGGAAGACGCCGAACTCGGAGCAGCCGTCAATCCGTGCGGCCGCCAGCAGGTCCTTCGGCACGGCGGTGGTGAAGTAGATGTACGTCAGGTACACGCCGAACGGGTAGAACGAGTACGGCAGGATGATCGACCACATGGTGCCGATCAGGTGTGCCGCGTTGACCTCCAGGAACAGCGGCACCACGAGCGTGGCGCTCGGCATCAGCATCACGACGAGGGTCGAGACGAGCAGGACGCGCCGGCCGCGGAACTCGGTCATGGCCAGCGCGTATCCCGCCGGCACCGAGACGCAGAGCGTGATGACCAGGGAGATCACCGCGTACACGGCGGAGTTGCCCAGCCACTGGAGGATCGCCCCGTCCTGGAAGGCCGTCAGCGCGTCCCAGTTGGCCTTGAGCGCGTGCCAGGAGCCGAAGGAGAGCGGGTGGCCGTGGACCAGTTGCTGGTCGGTCTTGGTCGCCGCGAGGACGAGCCAGAGCACCGGCAGCACGAAGAACACCGCGAAGACCGCCAGGACGGCGCCGGCCAGCAGCCGGTACGACGTGTGCCGCAGGGGCCTCTGTGCCCGCCGGGATGCCCGGTGTGGAGCTCGGCACATGACGCGTGGTTCCCGTTCCGTGCGTGGCGTGGCGGCGACTCGAGTGGCGGGGGTCTCAGTCGGCATCGAAGAATCCCGACCGTGCGACGAAGAAGCCGGCGGCCGAGACGCTGACGACCAGGAGCTCCATCGAGACCGCGGCGGCGCCGTTGATGTCGTTCATCTGGAAGGCGAAGTCGTAGGTCAGCTGGTTGAGGGAGTAGTCACGGCCGGCCACGCCCACGCTGGCGAGCGAGAGCAGCTGCGGCTCGACGAAGAGCTGGGCGCCACCCGCGAACGCGAGGATCACCATGTAGACGATCCACTTGCGCAGCATGGGGATCTGCACGTGCCAGGCGGTCTGCCAGGCGCCGGCGCCGTCGATCCGCGCGGCTTCCAGGACGTCCTGCGGGATGTTGTTGAGCGCGCCGTACATGACCACGATCCAGCCGCCCGCCCCGGTCCAGAACGCGATGACCGTGAACAGCACCGGCAGGTTGCCCGGCGCGATGACCTCGCCGAAGGTGCCGAACCCGAGCGCCTCCAGCAGGGAGCTGACCGGACTGACCGTCGGGTCGAGCATGAACAGCCACACCAGCACGCTCGCGGCACCCGCCAGTGCCCCGGGGATGTAGTAGAGGAAGCGGAGCGTCCGGCCGATCGGCCCCGCCGCCAGGCGGTGCAGCAGCAGCGCCAGCGCCACCACGAACACCACCAGCGAGACGAGCCAGAACAGGAGGTAGAGCGCCACGTGGCCGATCGCGTCCACGAACCGGAAGTCCTGCGCCGTGGTGACGAAGTTCGAGAAGCCGGTGAACGTGCCCCCCGCGTCGGTGAAGGCGAAGTAGACCGCGTAGCCGATCGGCAGGACACCGAAGGCGATCAGCAGGACGGCGTAGCCGGCCACGAAGGCCAGGCCGGCCCGGCTCCGGCCGGCGCCGGCGGGGCGGCCCCGCGCACCCCCCGGGGGGGGGGGGGGACGGGAGCACATAAAAAGTGTAACGGACAAACGGGCGGGGGGTGGTAATATTAGAGACCACGGGGGCCCCCGGGGGGTTGTTTGTGGCCCA
>NZ_JBHWGD010000014.1:102829-108443 GCF_042733235.1 Kitasatospora sp. NPDC059722 | reverse complement strand
CCCCGAGCGGCTCCACCCCGACGGCTACCCGCCGGCCGGCGGCGCCGCCCCCGACGCCCGGGCGGGCCGGGCGCGGGCGGGCGCCGGGGGGGCGCCGGCCGGAACCGGCCGGGGAGGAGGTGACGGTCACGACGAGACCTTGTATCCGTACGACTCGGCGTGCTTGACGATCGAGTCCTGCCAGGCGGGCAGCAGGGAGGTGATGGTCTGCCCCTGGGTCAGGCCGGGCTTGACCGTGGCGGCCCAGATCCCCTCCTGGCTGAACTGGCCCGAGCCCCAGCCCGGCCACACCTGGGAGGAGGCCTCCTTGAGGGCGCCGAGGTCCCCGACGAGGTAGCCCGAGGCGGCCTGCGCCTTCAGCCAGTCCTCGGCGGCGGGCGCGTAGGCCGGGAAGCCCGGGGACTTCTCGCCCTGGTAGGCGTTGTCGGTGGTGACCCACTTCAGGAAGTCGGTGGCCGCCTTGAGGTGGGTGGAGTGCTGGGACACCAGCCAGGTGCCGCCGCCGACGTTGCCGGTGGCCGGCTCGGAGTCGCCCTGCCACTGGGGGATCGGGGCCACCCCGATCGTCTTGTCCGGGGTCTTGAGGGTGTCCTTGAACACCGCGCCGCCGAACCACGCCGGGCCGGGCATGAGCAGCACCTTGTCGGCCTCGTTCTTGGCGAAGTCGGTGCTGAAGACGCCGCTGATGGACATGGACTTGTTCTTGATCAGCCCGTCCATGAGCGTGGCCATCCTGGTGCAGTTCTCACCGGTGGTGTTCACCGAGACGGCCTTGGGACCGGTGATGTGGTTGGCCCCGCACTTGCTCGCCCAGAGGTAGATCTCGGGGGTGAAGGAGTCGCCCGCGTCGCCCACCAGGTAGCCGGGGTGTTCGGCGGCCACCTTCTCACCCAGCTGCTGGTACTCCTCCCAGGTCTTGGGGACGGTGTAGCCGAACTGCTGCATCAGCGGAGCGTTGTACCAGAGCACCGCCTGCGAGAGGTCGTTGCGCAGGCAGTAGACGGTGCCGTTGACCGTACACACGTCGTTGGCGCCCTTGGCGAAGCCGCTCAGGGTGTCCGCCGGGACCAGGCCCTTGTCGAGCGGCGCCGCGAAGCCCGCGTCGACCGCCCAGGTCGCCTCGTTGTTCTGGGAGCTGAAGACGACGTCGGGCCAGCCCTTGCCGGTCCGGTTGAAGAGCTGGACCTTGGTCTGGAGGTAGTTCGAGCCGTTGGCATCGCCGTCGTAGGTGACGATGTCCAGCTTCACCTCGGGGTGCAGCTCCTGGTACTGCTTCGCGGCGGCCACCCGGGTCGCGTCGACCCAGACGGTCAGCGCTCCGTCGGTCTGCGCCGCCTGGGCGAAGCCGTCCTTGGTGGTCTTCGCGGGAGAGCTGCTGTCGCAGGCGGCCACGGTCATCACCAGGGTCGCCGCGCAGGCTGCGAGCAGCACCGCTCGTCTCTTGCCGGACACTGCTTCCCGGCCGACCGGAGGCTTGTTGACGGTCATGAGCGACTCCACTGCAGAGGCCCCGAACAGGTCGGGAGGTGGGGGTGGGGCGACGCCGGGCCGTCCGGCTCGGGCGTCGGTACCGCGAGGGCCGCCGTTCCGTTGCCGCCCTCGCCGGATAAATTAGCCGCCCTATCGAGACGACCGTCAAGGGTTCACGCAGCCTTATTTGCGGCAATTTCGGGCCGCCGGTGCACTGCCAGGGCTTACTCGTGCGAAGAGAGCCCGTATTTATCCGTTTTTATCCGCAGGTCCTCGTCAGCCCCCCTCGCCAAATGAGTACGACTTATGATTGTCTGCGCTACGATGAGTCGGCTCCACCGCGATCAGTCGCCCCTCGCGCCAGTCACACGGAGGCAGGACAGATGAACGACACGCCCACGACCGGAACGGCCATGCCCCCGCAGGCCTCCCCCGCCGTCGCGGCAGCGGCGAACGGCGCGGGCGAGGAGCGCCGGGACTACCGGCCCGGGTACGAGATCGTGTCGGAGCAGATCCTCGAGTACATCGCCGAGGCGCGCCTGGTGGCGGGCGACCGGCTGCCCACGGAGCACGATCTCGCCAAGACGCTGAACACCAGCAGGGCCGTGGTGCGGGAAGCCGTGAAGATCCTCTCGGCCCTCGGCCGCGTCCGGGCGCACAAGGGGCGCGGCCTGTTCGTCGCGGACGACGAGGGCATGCTCATCACCAGCCGCTGGGGCGGCTTCTTCCGCCCCGTCGACCTCGACCACGTCCTCATGCTCTTCGAGTTCCGCAAGGTCCAGGAGACGGCCGCGAGCAGCCTGGCGGCCACCCGGGCCACACCCGCCGAGCTGCGCACCATCGAGGTCGCCATGCAGCAGTGCCGGCACGGGTTCGTCCACGGCCAGGTCGACGTGTTCAACCAGGCGGACGACGACTTCCACACGGCCGTGGCCACCGCCGCGCACAACACCTTCCTGCTCAGCGCCGTGCGCGACGCGCGCCGGCTGCAGCGCCAGTCCAGCGCCATCGGCATCCACGACGTGCTCAGCGAAGGCACCAAGGCCGCGGTCGAGGAGCACGAGGCGATCTACCGGGCCATCCGCGACGGCCGACCCGACGAGGCGGCCGCCGCCACGGCGGTCCACCTCGACCGGACGCTGGAGGACTACCGCCGGGAGATCCAGCGACGCCTGTTCGGATAACGGCGTGAGGGGAAGCCCCGGCGGGGCGGCTTCCCCTCCATCGTCGTCGTGTCGGTTCCTCGTCTCAGTAGCCGTAGACCAGGTTGTAGGCGACCTGCGGCAGGAACTGTCCGGCGGTCGATCCGGTGCCGGTGCCGCAGTTGCCGTCGGATTCGCCGGGCGCCTTGATCCACAGCAGCATCTCGGCGCCGCCACCGGCCCGCGTGGGTGTGCCGATCCTGCGCCCCGCCGGGTTGCACCAGGTGCCGTCGGATCCGTTGCCGTTGCGGCTGGTGTCGATCACGTACGGCTTGGTGAACCCCTTCGCCGCCCCGAGGACCGCGTTGACGGCGTCGCCGTACGCCGTGTTCTGCGCGGTGGGGTAGACGTTGGACACGTTGAGGGAGAACCCGTGGGCGCCGCGCACACCGGCCGCGGCCAGGTGCTCGGCCATGGTCTCGGCGCTCAACCAGGCGGGGTTGCCCGCGTCGAGGTAGACCCAGGTGTTCCGGGCCTTGGCGTTGAACTGCGCGATGGCGTTGCGCAGCAGGGCGTTGCGCTCGGAGATCTGAGTCTGCGTCATGCAGCTCTCGTCCCCCAGCGAGTCGGGTTCGAGGACGACCACCGCCGGCCGGTTGCCGATGCCGTCGGCGAACGCCGCGATCCAGCTGGCGTAGGCGGCGCCGGAGCCCGCGCCGCCGCCGGACTGCCCGGCGCAGATGTCCCGGTCGGGGATGTTGTACGCCACCAGGATCGGCAGCTCGCCGCGGGCGGCCGCGGCTCCGACGAAGGACCCGGTCGCCGTCCCGATGGTGCCGCTCCAGTTGCCGAACCAACGCGCCGTCGGCACGTCGGCGATCGACGACCGGATGGCGGGGGCGCGGCCGTCGCCGGGGTTGGCGTTGAGCCACTGCTGCGCGCTGGAGTCCGGGTCGACGTAGAAGCCGCCGGTCATGGTGGTGGGGTCGGCGGCGTACGCGGTGCCGGGGTGGACCGCAACCAGCAGGCCGGCGAGTGCGGGGGCCAGGAGCAGGGACAGCTTGGGGAGCGCACGGCGCATGGTGCTTCCTTCCCTCGGTGGGGGCGGGGGGGATTACTCGCGGGCGCAGTGCGGCCGGACGGTCCCGGAGCCCCGGTGCCGTCCGGCCGCACCCGTTCGGTGTCAGCCGAGCGTCCACTGCTGGTTGCTGCGGCCGCTGCAGCTCCACAGCTGGGCCAGGGTGCCGTCGGCGGTGGAGGCGCCGGACACGTCCAGGCACAGGCCGGACTGGACACCGGTGACGGTGCCGTCCGTGTTCACGTGCCACTGCTGGTTCGTCTGACCGTTGCACGGCCAGACGACCACCTTCGTGCCGGAGCCCGTGCCCTGCGCGGAGGCGTCCAGGCACATCCGGCCGACGCCGCCGTAGACGCTCAGCTGGTCGGCGGAGGTGTGCGTCCAGATCTGGTTGGTGCCGCCCCAGCAGCTGTAGATCTGCACCTGGGTGCCCGCCGCGGTCGAACTGTTCGGCACGTCCAGGCACTTGCCGGCACCGACCGCGTGCAACTCTCCCGTCGTGCCGCCACCACCGCCGGTGCTCGAACCGCCGAGGGCGGAGAGCGTCGCGGAGTAGGCCGGCTTGGGCTGGTCGTTGTCGTCGTACATGGTGGCGGCGCCGTATCCGGGAAAGGTGCCGGGGATCCACGAATGCGCGTCGTCCACGCCCCACTGGCTCACGCCCACGCAGCGGGAGACCGCCAGGCAGTCCCGCACCACGGCGGCGAAGTCGCTGCCCTGCTGCTGGAGGGCCGCTCCGGACGCCGGGAGCTGGATCCGGTCGTCCAGTTCGGTGACGGCCACGTCCAGGCCGAGGTTCGCGAACCGCTGCATGGTGGCCTGCATGTCGGCGGGGATCCGACCGAGGATGAAGTGGCTCTCCAACCCGATGCCGCCCAGCGGCACACCCTGGGCGAGCAGCGACTGGGCGAGGCTGTACAGGGCGTTGCTCTTCGCGTTCTCGCCCTCGATGTTGTAGTCGTTGATGTAGAGCTTCGCCCCGGGATCGGCGGCGTGCGCGGTACGCAGCGCGTCGGCGAGGTAGTCCGTTCCCATCGCCCGGTAGAACACGTCGGGGACGAGGGAGCCGTCGCCGTTGAACGGCTCGTTGATCACGTCCCAGGCGTAGACCTGTCCCTTGTAGTGGGTGGCCTCGGTGGTGATGTGCGCCTCCATGGCGGAGCGAACCTGGCTCAGCGGCAGGTTCGACACCCAGGAGGGAAGTTGGTTCTGCCACACCAGGTTGTGGCCGCGCACCCGCATGCCGTGTGCCCGGGCGAACTGCACGAGCTGGTCACCGGGCCCGAAATCGTACGAGCCGGCAGCCGGCTCGGTGGTGTCCCACTTCATCTCGTTGCCCGGGGTCAGCATGTCGAACTGCGCGCCGGCGACGGCGGTTTCACCGCCGACCCCGAGGTCGCCGTCCGTCAGGGCGGTGCCGAAGTACCGGCCGTCCGCCTGCGCCGCCGCCTTCAACGTGCCGCCGGCCGCCGTGGCCGGGGGCGTCGCGGCCGTCACGCCGGCCGCGAGCACCAGCGCCAGGACCACCACGGCGGCCCAGGTGTGGTGAATCCTGATCAGGATCTTTCCGAGAGGCATGGTCGCCCTCCAATGTCGCTCCAGGGGGAGGCGCACACCCGCGATACCGGCGGGTCGTGGCGCACGAGCGATGACGGCGCTGGCACCGTCGGTTCGGGAACAGGAGCGCTGCGGCGGCCGTCCGGCAGAACGGCGCCCGGTGGGGATGCGCTCCCGTGGCCAGATAACTCGGTGTGTGCGGGACCCGTCAATACGTGGTTGAAAGTTTCGACGATGTTTCGGAAAACCGGCGGCCAGGCAGTCGGCACGGTCGTGGGGGGGGGGCGGCGGGGGGGGGCGGGGGCCCCGCCCGGGCCCGCCCGGGCCGGCCGCCGCGGCGCGCGGCCCGGGGGGGCGGGGCCGGCCC
>NZ_JBHWGD010000014.1:71885-102819 GCF_042733235.1 Kitasatospora sp. NPDC059722 | reverse complement strand
GGTGGCCGCGCCGCCGGCGGGGCGCCGGGGGGGCCGGGCCCGCCGCCGCGCGCCGCGCCCGCGGCGGCGCCGCGCCCCCCCCCCCCGGGGCCGGGGTCTGCTCAACTGCCCGGGTTCACCGTCGGGAACAGCTGGGCGAAGGTGTCGAAGGCGGTGGCGATGTCCGCCTCGGCCCAGAACCGGTGGTAGGTGAACACCGGCGCGGCACCGCCGTCGAGGTAGCTCTGCACCTTCGACCACTGCGGGTCGTTGGTGTACCAGGGCCGGATGGACAGGAAGGTGCTGGACGAGCTGATCTTGGTGCCGTCCGGGTAGGTGCCGGTCCAGCCGGGCGGGACGTACAGGCCCTGGTGGGTGGTCGGCGAGTACGCCTGGGTGAAGCGGCTGTAGTCGGTGCGGGTCTCGGCGGCCGAGTAGCCCAGGCCGTCGGTGTACTTGGCGTGGAGGGTGTCCAGGATGTTCTGGGCGAACGTCCGGGCGCTGCTGCTGCCGGACTTGGCCGCGTAGTACGAGAGGGTCTTGGCGAGCGAGCCGGCCACGCCGACGTCGGTGGCGGTGCCGCTCGCGGTGACGTGCAGGCCGGCGTTGCCACCGGGGCTGGTGGCGCTCCAGGTGTCGGGCGCGCCCGTCCAGGAGAGCTTGTCGGGGGTGGTGAGGGTGCCGGTGGCCGGGTCGGCCTTGGCGACGGACATCGCCCACGGGACCCACTTGTCGAGGATGGCCTTCGCCCGGGTGTCACCGGTGGTGTAGTAGTACTCGGCGAACCGCTCCATCGACCAGGTCTGGAACCCGAACCACTGGTTGGAGGCCGGGTCGTGGTACTCGGGCTGCCAGTCGTAGTACAGGCCGTAGAAGGTCGGGTCGCCGGCCGGCGGCGCCGCGTCGTCACCGTAGTTCCCGCCCCAGCTGTTGGTGGCGCCGCCTGCGATGCCGCCCTCGGTGGACTGCAGCCACTGGAAGAACTGGAGCTGCTTGTCCAGGCTGCCGGCCCAGTCGGTGGCGCCGCTCGGCGAGAGCGGCTTCAGGCCGGGGTCGTTGGCGAGCACCCAGGCGGCCATCGGGTTCTGGTAGCCCTGGTGGGCGGTGGAGCCGGAGATCCGCCACGACCAGCCGCCGTCGGCCGCCCCGCCCCAGGCGAAGTACCAGGTGAGCAGGCCGAGTTGCTCGTTCGCCTTGGAGGTGCCGGCCGGGCAGGCGGTGGAGCCGAGGCAGTTGCCCGCCTGCTTGAAGTACTTGTCGTAGAGCGAGTAGCGCAGGTAGTCGCCGAGCTTGGCGGCCTTGGCCAGGGTCGTGGTGATGGCCGCGCTCTTGCCCTGCGACTTGGCGAACTGCTCGGCCCAGTAGGCGGCCTGGACCAGCCGGGCGTCGGCGTCGGGCGCGTCGGTGTACTTGTACTGCTTGCTGTAGTTGCCGCCGCCGTCGTTGAACAGGCTGAGGAAGCCGGAGCTGCTGTTGCCGTACTTGAAGAGGTCGCAGTCGGGCTGCGGCACCGTCTCCCAGACCGACTCCTCCGGGCCGCGCTGGAAGGTGTTGATCAGGCTGGGCTTGCTGGTGCCGTCCTCGCACTGGCCGAAGCCGTACTTGTTGTCGGCGTCCAGCGGCCAGGCCGGGGCGTACACGTCCGCGCTGCCGTAGGCGCTGTTCAGCTCGGCGGAGAGCGGGTCGCTGCCGACCGGCACGCCGGCGTTCAGCTTGGCCGGGTACTGGTCCGGCTGGGCTTTCTCGGGGCCGTACTGGGCGGGCTTGGCCGGGTTGTAGGCGCTCTGGCCCGGCTGCTGGGCGTGGCTGGGGATCAGGTTGGTCTCCAGGCTCGTCCAGGCGTTGTTGAAGCCCGTCCAGTCGCCGGTGACGCGGCCGTAGTCCGCCTCCAGCCACAGCCAGTAGCCGTACGTCTCGGAGGTGGTCTCGTGGCCGTAGTCGGGGGCCTCGACGATCAGGGTCTCCACCGAGTGGTACGGGATGCCCTGCGGGCTGAAGTACCCGTTCGCCGGATTCTTGATCTTGCTGTAGAGGTCCAGGAAGTACCGGTCGTAGCCGGAGGTCTTGGCCGCCTCGGTCACCGTGACGGCGCCCGAGCCGAAGCCGGTCGCGGAGGCGGTGAAGGTGGCGGTGCCGCCGACCTGCGCGGCGTCGGTGCCGGCCGCGACGGTGACGGTCTGCGGGACGTTCCAGTTGGCGGGGGTGAAGGTGAGGGAGGCCCCGGACGTGACGCTGAGGTCCGAGTCGCTGCCCGAACGGGCGGCCGTCACCGTGGTGTTGGCGCTCGGCGCCTGGGAGAGCGCGACGGTGAAGGTGCCGGTGCCGCCCTGCTGGACGGCGAGCGAGGCCGGGCTGACCAGGACGCTCGGCCCGGCCACCTTGATCGCGACCGGCGTGGAGGTCGTGGTGGCGCCGGCGTCGTCGGTGGCCGCGGCGGTGACGGAGTAGTCGCCCGCCGCCACGTTCGCCCAGTCGATGCTGTACGGCGCGGTGGTGGCCGTGCCGATCAGGGTGTTGGAGCCCGCCGAGGTCGAGGCGTAGAAGTCGACCTTCGCCACGGTGCCGTCGGCGTCGGCCGCAGTGGCGGACACCGTCACGGTGGAGCCCGGGGTGAAGGTCTGCCCGGCGGTGGGAGAGGTGAGCGAGACGGTCGGTGGCTGGTTGGCACCGCGGCAGGGGGTGCCGTTGACGGTGAAGGCGGTGGGGGCGGTGTTGGTGCCGCTGTAGGAGAAGTTGGCGCTGGTGGTGTAGGCGCCGCCGGGGTTGATGGTGGTGGCGTAGCCGGGGTTGGTGACGGTGACGGCCTGTCCGCTCTGGGTCCAGTTGCCGTTCCAGCCGTTCTGGAGGGTCTGGTTGCCGGAGTAGGAGTAGCCGAGGGTCCAGCCGTTGATGGCGGTGGTGCCGGTGTCGGTGATGGTGACGTTGGCGGTGAACCCGCTGCCCCAGTCGTTGCCGACGGCGTAACTCACGTTGCAGGAAAGGCCGGTGGCCGCCGCTGCGGTGGGTACGGTGAGGGAGCCGCCCGCCGCGGCGATCAGGGCGAGTGCGGTGGCCGTCGCGGTGATGGTGAGCCGGTTGCCCCTGAAGCGCAGGGCTTTGCGTCGCATGTACGTCCTCCAGATGGGTGGGGTACCGCCGCGCGGGTGGGGGCTGCGCGGCGGACGGAGGTGTGGCGTCATCGTGAAGTGGCACGCCCGGCTTGGGAAGCGCCCGCAGGGCCCGGCGGTGCCTGCCGGCGGGCCCGCCGGGGCGGGAGCACGGCGGCGACCAGCGCGGAACGGGGACCCGGGGCCGCCGGGCCGCCCGGCTCTGCGGCGTGTAAGTTACAGCGGCTTGTGGGAGCGCTCCCGCGACTATTGACGGCGTTTCTCGGTCCCTGGCTTGATGTGGAGGGGATCGCCGCGGCCCCAAGTGGACGCGTTCCCACCCCGATTTCAGCGATCCCGTCAGGACTCCCCACCCATCCGAAAGGACCCGGACGTGCCCCATCCCGTCCTGCGTCGCCTGCGCACGGCAGCGGCCGCCACGCTGCTCGGCGCCACCGGCCTGCTGCCGAGCATCGGAGCCGCCGCCTCGGCACACGCCGCCCCCGCAACCCCCGCACGAGCCGCCGCCGACCACGTCGCCAACCCGTTCGCCGGTGCCACCGGTTACCTCAACCCCGACTACGCGGCCGAGGTCAAGGCCCAGGCCTCCGCCGACGGCGGCTCCCTGGGCGCTCTGGAATCCCAGGTCGCCGCCAACCCCACCGCCGTCTGGATGGACCACATCGGCGCGATCGCCGGCGACGCCACCCACCTCGGCCTCCAGGCCCACCTGGACCACGCACTGGCCCAGCAGCAGGGCGGCACCACGCCGGTCGTCTTCCAGGTCGTCGTCTACGACCTGCCGGGACGGGACTGCGCCGCCATCGCCTCCAACGGCGAACTCCCCGCCACCGCAGCCGGGTTGACCACGTACGAGACGCAGTACGTCGACCCGATCGCGGCCGTCCTGGCCAACCCGAAGTACGCCGGCATCCGGATCGCGGCCGTCATCGAGCCGGACTCGCTGCCCAACGCCGTGACCAACCAGTCCAAGCCGGCCTGCGCCACGGCCACCCCGTTCTACGAATCGGGCGTCGAGTACACGCTCGACAAGCTGCACGCGATCCCCAACGTGTACGACTACCTGGACATCGGCCACGCGGGCTGGCTCGGCTGGTCCAACAACATGGTGCCGGCCGGCAAGGAGTACGCGAAGGTCGCCCAGGCCACCACCGCCGGGTTCGCGAGCGTCGACGGCTTCATCAGCGACACCGCCAACACCACGCCGCTGGCCGAGCCGTTCCTGACCAACCCCGACCTCACCGTCGGCGGGCAGCCGCTCAAGTCGGCCGACTTCTACCAGTACAACCCCGCGTTCGACGAGTACCACTACGACACCGCGATGTACTCCACCCTGGTGTCCAACGGGTTCCCGAGCAGCATCGGCATGCTGGTCGACACCTCGCGCAACGGCTGGGGCGGCTCCGCCCGGCCCACGGCGCTCAACTC
Organism: Kitasatospora sp. NPDC059722; assembly: GCF_042733235.1. Classification (NCBI taxonomy): domain Bacteria; kingdom Bacillati; phylum Actinomycetota; class Actinomycetes; order Kitasatosporales; family Streptomycetaceae; genus Kitasatospora; species Kitasatospora sp. NPDC059722. Next base: position 98,305 of record NZ_JBHWGD010000014.1, on the reverse strand, counting down.
CAGCCCCACCACGGTGGACGCGTACGTCGCGGCCAACAAGGTCGACCAGAAGCCCTTCCGCGGCGACTGGTGCAACATCAACGGCGCAGGCATCGGCGCCCGTCCGCAGTCCCTGCCGTACGGCGCGGGCAACCCGATCATCGCGTTCCTGTGGGTCAAGCCGCCGGGCGAGTCCGACGGCGACTACCCGGACGCCTCCCACCCCCACGGCGACCCGCACTGCGACCCGAACGGCACCCAGAGCGACGGGAACGGCAACACCTACCCCACCGACGCCATCCCCGGTTCCAACATCCCGGCCGGGCAGTGGTTCCCCGTCCAGTTCCGGCAGCTCGTGCAGAACGCCTACCCGGCGTTCGGCAGCACCGGCGGCAACACCGGCCCGACCGCGCCGGGCGGGCTGACCGTCACCGGCACCACCAGCAGCAGCGTGTCGCTCAGCTGGACGGCCTCCACCGACCCGGCCGGCGTGACGGGCTACGCGGTGTACCGCAACGGCACCAAGGTCGCCACCGTGACGACCACCAGCTACACCGACACCGGGCTCTCCCCCGCCACCGCCTACCAGTACACCGTCACCGCGCAGGACGCGGCCGGGAACGTCTCCCCCGCCTCCGCCGCGGTGAGCGCCACCACGACGGCGTCGGGCGGCGGCGGTGGCACCAGCGGCTGCTCCGCCGCCTACGCGGTCGGCAACGACTGGGGCAGCGGCTTCACGGCGAATGTGAGCGTTACCAACACGGGCGCCACAGCGACCAAGTCCTGGACCGTCACGTGGAGCTGGGGCAGCACCCAGCAGGTCACCAACAGCTGGAACGCCACCACCGCCCAGAGCGGCACGGCGGTGACGGCCGCCAGCCAGGCCTACAACGGCGCGCTGGCACCGAACGCCACCACCAGCTTCGGCTTCCAGGCGACCTACTCGGGCGGCAACACCGCCCCGTCCCTGACCTGCACCGCGAGCTGACCTCCGCCGGGGGGGGGGGGCGGGGGGCGGGCCGGCGCCCCCCCCCCCCCGCCGCCCCCCCCCCCCCCCGCGGCCCGCCCCCCCGCCCGCCCCCCCCCGCGGGGGCGGGGCCCCCCCCGGCCCCCCCCCCCCCCCACCCCCGAGGAGCTCGGCATGCCCCGGACCGTCCCGCCCCGCACCGCCGCCCTCGCGGCCGCCACCGCCGCGTGCGCCGCCCTGGCCGTACTCCCCCTCACCGCGACGGCCGCCCCCACCGCCGGCCTTTCCTGCGGTGTGAGTTACGCCGTCAACGACTGGGGCAGCGGGTTCACCGCCAACCTCACCATCACCGACACCGGCACCACCCCCATCAACGGCTGGACCCTCGCCTACGCCTACACCGGCAACCAGACCCTCCAGAACGGCTGGAACGGCAACTGGACCCAGACCGGACAGACCGTCACCGCCACCAACCCCGCCTACGCCACCACCATCAACCCCGGCGCCACCTACACCACCAGCGCCAACTTCCCCGACAACGGCACCAACACCGCCCCCACCACCTTCACCCTCAACGGCACCCCCTGCGGGCCGCAGTCGAGCCCGTCACCGAGCCCCACCCCCACACCGACACCGACTCCCACCACGACCACTACTCCGCCGCCGGGCGGGCCGGCCCCGGCCGTACACGTGTCGGGCAGCACGCTGGCGAAGGCCGACGGCACCCCGATCGCCCTGCACGGGGTCAACCGCTCCGGGGCCGAGTTCATGTGCGTCCAGGGCCACGGCATCTTCGACGGCCCGGCCGACCAGGCGTCCGTCACCGCGATGAAGTCGTGGCGCGTCAACGCCGTCCGCGTGCCGCTCAACGAGGACTGCTGGCTGGGCCGTTCCAACGTCGACCCCGCCTACGCCGGCCCGGCCTACATCGGCGCGGTGCGGAGCTACGTCGACCTCCTGCACCGGAACGGCCTGGTGGCGATCCTGGACCTGCACTGGACCGACGGGGCGTACACCGGACCGTCCGCCGGCTGCTCCGACGCCAACGCCACCTGCCAGAAGCCGATGCCGGACGCCGCCGGTGCGCTCCCGTTCTGGACCTCGGTGGCGCAGACCTTCAAGGGCGACGACTCGACCGTCTTCGACCTGTTCAACGAGCCGTACCCGTCCCGCGCCACCGGGAGCGAGGCCAGTGGCTGGGCCTGCTGGCGGGACGGCGGCAGCTGCCCCGGGATCGGCTTCCAGGTCGCCGGCATGCAGGCGATGGTCGACGCGGTGCGCTCGACCGGCGCCGACAACGTCCTGATGCTGGGCGGCCAGGAGTACGCCAACGACCTCACCCAGTGGGCCGCCCACCAGCCGACCGATCCCCTGCACAACCTGGCCGCGTCCTGGCACTCGTACAACTTCAACGCCTGCGGCAGCAGTTCCTGCTGGGACGCGCAGATCGGCCCGCTGGCGGCCCGCGTACCCGTCGTGACCGGAGAGCTGGGCGAGAACGACTGCGCGCACGGCTACCTGGACGCCCTGCTGCCGTGGCTGGACCAGCACGGCGTCTCCTACCTCGCGTGGGCCTGGAACACCTGGGACTGCAGCAGCGGACCGGCGCTGATCAGCGCCTACGACGGCACTCCGACGGCCTTCGGCGCCGGCTACCGCACCCACCTGGCCGGCCCGTAGTCAGGCCGACTCCCGCACCACCAGTTCCGTCGGCAGGACCGTCTGCCGGCGGAACCGGCCCGGCTCGGCGATCTCCTTGAGCAACAGCCGAACCATCAACCGGCCCATTTCCTCGGTCGGTTGGCGAACGCTGGTGAGCGGCGGCTCGGTGTGCCGGGCCACCACGGAGTCGTCGAAACCGACCACGGCGACGTCCTGCGGCACCCGCCGGCCCGCCTCGCGCAGCACCTGCAGGGCACCCGCCGCCATCAGGTCCGAAGCGCAGAACACCGCGTCCAGGCCGGGCCGACGGGCGAGCAGCTCCCGCATGCCCTCGCGTCCGCCGCGCTCGGTGAAGTCCCCGTGGGCGACGAGCCCCTCGTCGGCCGGCACGCCGGCCTCGGCGAGCGCCTGCCGGTAGCCGGCCAGGCGCGCCGCGGCGCCCTCCATGTCGAGCGGCCCCGTGACGGTCCCGATCGCCGTCCTGCCCCGGGACAGCAGGTGCCGGACGGCCGCTCGGGCGCCACCCGCATTGTCGGCGTGCACATAACTCAGCGGCTCCTCGGCCGAGCGGCGGCCGTTGAGCACGGCGGGCAGCTCCAGCCGCTCCAGCAGCTCGGGGAGCGGATCGTCCTCGTGCACCGAGACCAGCAGGACACCGTCCACCCGGCGGGCGGTGAGGTAGCGGGTCAGCCGTTCCCGCTCGTGCTCGTCGCGGACCAGCACCAGGAGCAACTGCAGGTCGGACTCCCCGAGTTCGGCGGAGACTCCGGTGATGATGTCGGAGAAGTAGGGCTCGGAGCTCAGCTTCGCGACGCTCTCGGGGATGACCAGCGCGACCGCGTCGGTCCGGGAGGTGACCAGCGAGCGCGCCGCCTGGTTGGGGACGTAGCCGAGTTCCGCGATGGCCTGCTCCACCGCCGCGCGGGCCTTGGCGCTCACCTTGGGCGAGCCGTTGACGACCCGGGACACCGTGCCCCGGCCCACGCCGGCCCGCGCTGCCACCGCCTCCAGGGTGGGGCGGGCAGCGGGTTGCTGCTGCGCGGCTCGGCTCATGATCGCTCTCCCGGCGGACGACGGACGACGGACGACGGACGACGGCGACCGCGGCGAGGACAGTCGGACGACACGGTCCGGTAACGGAGCCGATGCACGCCCTTGACACGCCTCGCGCGGCGAAGCAATCTTCCCACATCGCGGTGGGAGCGCTCCCACTGTGCGCGGACCACCGCTCGCACCACCACTCGCACCACCGCGCACACCACCGTTCCCACCCAGCGTTCGCACTCAGTTCCGAGCACCTCCGGCCGCCACACGTGCGCGGCGCAGCCATGGACCAGCCTGGACAAGGAGATTCGGCCATGCGGAACCCCGGCACCACTCGCGGCGGCAGAGCAGCCGCCATCGTCCCCGTACGCAAGCCGCTGCCGATCGCCGCGGCCGTGGCCGTGGCCCTGAGCGCCGTACTGGTCGCCGGCTGCGACAGCGCGGGTTCCGGCTCGACCGGCACCGGGGCCTCCGGCTCCGAGATCACCCTGACCGTCGGCGACTACGGCACGTTCGGCTACAAGCAGGCCGGCCTGTTCGACGCCTACATGCGGGAGCATCCCGGCATCACCATCGTGGAGCACACCGTCGAGCAGGAGACCGACTACTACCCCGCCCTGCAGACCCACCTCGCCTCCGGCAGCGGCCTGGACGACATCCAGGCGGTCGAGGTCGGCCGGATCGCCCAGGTGGTGAAGAAGCAGGCGGACCGGTTCGTCGACCTCGGCACGGCGGACGGGGTCGACAAGAACGCCTTCCTGCCCTGGAAGTCGCAGCAGGCCACCACGGCGGACGGCCGCACGATCGGCCTGGGCACCGACATCGGTCCGATGGCGATCTGCTACCGCAAGGACCTGTTCCAGCAGGCCGGGCTGCCCACCGACCGCGAAGAGGTGGCCAGGCTCTGGCAGGGCGACTGGGCCAAGTTCGTCGAGACCGGCAAGCAGTACCAGGCCAAGGCGCCCGCCGGCACCTTCTTCACCGACTCCGCCGGCGGCCTGTTCAACGCCGTGGTGTCCTCCAGCACCACGCAGTACGACGACGGCGGCGGCCGCCTGGACTACAAGAACAGCCCCAGCGTCAAGAGCGCCTGGGCCCTGGCCACCGGTGCGGTCCAGGCCGGGATCAGCGCCGGGCTCAAGCAGTTCGACACACCGTGGTACCAGGCGTTCGCCAACTCCGGGTTCGCCACGGTCGCCTGCCCGTCCTGGATGACGGCCATCGTCGCCGACAAGTCCGGGAGCGCCAACAAGGGCAAGTGGGACATCGCCGGCGCCCCGGCCCCCGGCAACTGGGGCGGCTCCTTCCTCACCGTGCCGAAGGCCGGGAAGCACCGGAAGGAGGCCGAGGCGCTCGCCGCCTGGCTCACCGCACCCGCGCAACAGGCCAGGGTCTTCACGACGGTCGGCAACCTGCCCTCCACCTCCGGGGCGCTGAGCCGGCCGGAGGTGCAGAACGCCAGGCTCGACTTCTTCGGCGACACGCCCACCGGGCAGATCTACGCCGCCACCGCGCAGTCCATCCGGCCGACCGTGATCGGCGAGTGGGACGGCCTGGTCAAGGACACCCTCACCAACGGCGCCCTGCTCAGCATCGAGCAGCACCAGAGCGACCCCGCCAAGGCGTGGAGCAACGCGGTCAAGGAGATCGACGACAAGGTCGGCGACTGACGACCGGCCGTCCGCGCTTCGCCCGGTCCGCTCCCCCAGAGAGGTCACCACCATGCTCGACGAGGCCGCCCCGGCCACCTCCCGGGGCACGCCACGCCCCGCTCCCCCACGGCCAAGCCCCTGGCGCGCCCGGCTCTACCGGTGGGACCTGAAGGCCTCGCCGTACCTGTACGTCGCGCCGTTCTTCGTCTGCTTCGTGGCGTTCGGCCTGTTCCCGCTGGTCTACACGGGCTGGGTGTCGCTGCACAGCGTCGACCTCCAGACACCTGACCAGATGCAGTGGCGCGGCTTCGGCAACTACACCCGGCTGCTCCACGACGACCTGTTCCGGAACGCCCTGCGCAACACCGTCACCATCGGCGTGCTGTCCACCGTGCCGCAGCTGCTGATGGCCCTGGGCCTGGCGCACCTCCTCAACTACCGCCTGCGCGGCCGGGGCTTCTTCCGGATCGCGATGCTCGCGCCCTACGCGACCTCGATCGCGGCGGCCACCCTGGTGTTCACGCTGCTGTTCGGGCGGGACTACGGGATGATCAACTGGCTGCTGGGCCACCTGGGCCTGGGGCGCGTCGACTGGGAGGGCGGCACCTGGAGCTCCCAGATCGCCGTCTCCACGATCGTCACCTGGCGCTGGACCGGCTACAACACCCTGATCTACCTCGCCGCCATGCAGGCCGTCCCGCACGACCTGTACGAGGCGGCCGCGCTCGACGGCGCCGGCCGGTGGCAGCAGTTCCGGCACGTCACGGTGCCGTCCATCCGGCCCACCGTCCTGTTCACCGTCGTGGTCTCCGGCATCGGGGCCACCCAGCTCTTCGGCGAGCCGCTGCTGTTCGGCGGCGGAGCGACCGGCCACAGCGGCGGCTCGGCCCACCAGTACCAGACCCTCGGGCTGTACCTGTACGACCAGGGCTGGTACGCCTTCCACCTCGGCCGGGCCGCCGCCGTGGCCTGGACGATGCTGCTGATCCTGCTGGCCATCGGCGCGCTCAACCTCGCCCTGGTCCGCATCCGCCGCGCCCGGAACGGGGGTTGAGCACCGATGGCCGTCAACCAGCGGCGGCGTGCGGGAGCACGCGGCCTCACCGGAGCCGGACCGCTCACGTACGCGGTGCTGATCGTCGTCGCCGTCCTCTCCCTCTTCCCGCTGTACTGGACCCTGGTCGGCGCCTCGACCTCCGGCACCCGGATCGCGCAGACCCCGCCGCCGCTGCTGCCCGGCGGGAGCCTGTGGCACAACCTCGACATCGCGTGGAACCAGGTCCACATGGGCCGGGCGCTGCTCAACTCGGTCGTGGTCGCGGGCTGCGTGACCGGGAGCACGGTACTGTTCGCGACGCTGGCCGGCTTCGCCTTCGCCAGGCTGCCGTTCCGGGGCCGCAACGCCCTGCTGAGCCTGGTGGTGGCGACGATGACCGTGCCCGCCCAGCTGAGCGTCATCCCGCTGTACCAGATCATGGCGCGGCTGCACTGGACCGACCGCCTGCAGTCGGTGATCCTGCCGAATCTGGTGGCCGCGTTCGGCGTGTTCTTCATGCGGCAGTTCCTGTCGGAGGCCTTGCCGGTCGAACTGGTCGAGGCGGCCCGGGTGGACGGCGCGAGCAGCCTGCGGATCCTGTGGAGCGTGGTGCTGCCCATCGCCCGGCCCGGGATGGCCGTGCTCGGCATGCTGGTCTTCGTGCAGTCCTGGAACGACTTCTTCTGGCCGCTGATCGCGCTGAGCCAGAGCAATCCCACCGTCCAGGTCGCGCTGGCCGGCCTCGGCGGCGGATCGTACGACTCCGACCAGGCCGTCATCCTCACCGGCTCGCTGCTCGGGACCGCACCGCTCCTGCTGGTGTTCGCCGTCCTGGGCAGGCAGGTCGTCGGCGGCATCACCGCGGGCGCGGTCAAGAGCTGACGCCCACTCCCACCGAAACGGAGAACACAGTCATGACTTCCGCACGGCCCGAGTCAGCTCCGGCCGACACCTCCGTCCGCGCCTTCCCCGCCGGCTTCCTCTGGGGAGCCGCGACGGCCGCGTACCAGATCGAGGGGGCCGTCGACGTGGACGGGCGGACACCCTCGATCTGGGACACCTTCAGCCGGACCCCGGGACGGACGGCCGGCGGTGACACCGGCGACCGCGCCACCGAGCACTACCACCGCTACCGGCAGGACGTCCGGCTGATGAGCGAACTGGGCCTGGGCGCCTACCGGTTCTCGGTGTCCTGGCCCCGGGTGCAGCCGACCGGACGCGGGCCGGCCGTCGAACGCGGCCTGGACTTCTACCGGCGCCTGGTGGACGAGCTGCTGGCACACGGCATCGAGCCGGCCGTCACGCTCTACCACTGGGACCTGCCACAGGAGTTGGAGGACGCAGGGGGCTGGCCCGCCCGCAGCACCGCGGAGCGCTTCGCGGACTACGCCACGCTGGTGGCGGACGCGCTCGGAGACCGGGTGAACCTCTGGACCACCCTCAACGAACCCTGGTGCTCGGCCTTCCTCGGCTACGGCTCAGGGGTGCACGCCCCGGGCCGCGCCGACTGGGCGGCCGCCCTGCGCGCGGCCCACCACCTCAACCTCGGCCACGGCCTCGCGGTCGAGGCGCTGCGCACAGCACTGCCCCGGGAGGCGCGGATCGCCGTGTCGCTCAACCTGCACGAGGTGCGGCCGCTCACGGACTCTGCCACGGACCGCGAGGCCGCCCGGCGGGTCGACGCGGTGGGCAACCGCGTCTTCACCGGACCGATGCTGAACAGCGGCTACCCCGAGGACCTGCTCGCCGACACGGGACACCTGGTCGACTGGCCGGCGCTGGTCCACGACGGCGACCTGGCCACGATCGCCCGGCCGATCGACCTGCTGGGCGTCAACTACTACACCCCCGCGGTGGCTTCGGCCCTGCCCGACGGGAAGGCCCCGGACTCCGCAGCCGCGAGCGACGCCGGCCACGGCGACGGCGCCCAGTCCCCCTTCGCTGGCTGTGCCGACGTGCTCTTCCACCACGCGCCAGGCCGTCGCACCGCCATGGGCTGGCCGATCGACCCGACCGGCCTGTCCGACCTGCTGCTGCGCCTCCACCGCGAACACCCCGGGCTGCCCTTGATGGTGACCGAGAACGGTGCGGCCTTCGACGACCGGCCGACACCGGAGGGCGCGGTGCACGACCCGCAGCGCATCGACTACCTGCGCGGCCACCTCGACGCCGTCCGGCGGGCGATCGCCGCCGGCGCGGACGTGCGGGGCTACTTCCTCTGGTCGCTGATGGACAACTTCGAGTGGGCGTACGGCTACGGCAAACGGTTCGGCCTGTACTACGTGGACTACGCCACGCAGGCCCGGACCGCCAAGGACAGCGCCCGGTGGTACGCGGAGGTGATCCGCCGGGGCGCGCTGCCCGACCCCTGCGCGTGACGGTGCCGGATCCCTTGACGCTGGTCGTTCAACCGACCAAGCTGGCAGGGGCGGTGGCCCGGGGTGGGCGGCAGGTCCGGGGGTGCAGTTCCCGTGTCGAGGACCGATCCAGGACGGCCCCCCATGCCCGAGCCCATTCACGATGACGATCCCGCTCCGACGCTGGCCGAGGTCGCCCGTCGCGCCGGCGTCTCCACCGCCACCGCCTCCCGGGTGCTGAACCGTTCCGCCCGGGTCTCCTCGGAGGTGGCGGCCCGGGTGGAACGCGCAGCGCGCGAGTTGGCGTACGTCCGCCGACGGGCGGCCAGGACCCGGGAGACCGGTGTCGTCGCCATCGTGGTGTTCGCGGATCCGTTGCAGTACCACGCGGACGCCTTCCCCGTACGCCTGCTGGCCGGGCTGCGGCGCTCCCTTCCGGGCGCCGAGCGGGAGCTGGCCGTTTTCACGGTGCCCAGGCGCTCCCGGCGGCCGCCGCTGGTGCGCTACCTGTGCGGCGGCCACGTCGACGGCGTGCTGCTGGTCGGGCCCTGGGGGGACACCGCGCTCACCCGGCTGCTGCACGCGGCCAGGGTGCCCGTGGTGTCGCTGGGCAGGCCGCCGGAGCCGGGCGCGGTGGCGTTCGTCGACGCGGACAACCTCGTCGGCGCGAGGGACGCGGTGCGGCGGCTGTGCGCGTCCGGTCGCCGCTCGGTGGCCACCATCGCCGGGCCACCGGACACCGCCGCCGGCGCGGACCGGCTGACCGGCTACCACCAGGCGATGGCCGCGATGGCCGCGATGCGGCCCGCCGTGGCGTACGGCGACTTCAGCAGCGCCTCCGGTGAGCACGCGATGCAGCGGCTGCTGGACCAGCGCCCCGAATTGAACGCGGTGTTCGCCGCCTCCGACCAGATGGCCGCGGGGGCCCTCAGGACCTTGCGGCGGCACGGCCTTCGGGTGCCCGAGGACGTGGCGCTGATCGGCTTCGACGACGCCCCCCTCGCGGCGCGGTGCCGGCCGGGGCTGACCACGGTCCGCCAGCCGGTGGAGGAACTCGGTTCCCGTGCCATGGAGTTGCTGCTGCGGCACCCGGAACGCGGCGAGTCGGTGGTGCTCCCCACCCGACTGGTCGTCCGGGCGTCGGGCTGAGCGTGCCCCGCGCCGAAAAAAATTGCGCCCGCACGGCAACCTTTCCGTCCCCGGTGCCCACTGGTGGGTGCGACGCCGAGTCGATCTACCGAATGGACGGGAATGAAAGCAACGAAGCATGCCGCTCCGCTGTCGAGCCGCAGCCGTCGGCTGGCCCTGGGCATACCGTTGGCAGTGATCGCGGTCGGTGCGCTGGTGTGCCTGGCCCTCGCACTCCTGCCGGACGGCGGGGGCGTCGTCGTCGACGCCGGGATACCCGCCGGCGCGTCCGTCGCGGCCACCGAGCCGAGCGCCCTGGCCGGCACCCCACCGGGCGCCGCCGTCCCGGCCACCGCCACGCCCGAGACGGCGGCGCCGACGGTCACCAGCCCCGCACCCTCGCCCTCGGCCACCGGCACCCCTTCGCCGTCGGCCACTGCCTCGCCGCGGCCATCCGTCACCACGACCTCGCCCTCGCCGTCGGCCGCCGGCAGCACCCGCACCGCAGCGGCGGCCACGGCCTCCCTGGCCGGACGGATCAAGCCCGGGGCGAGCTACCAGGGCGTCGCGACGTCCTACGACGCCGCCGACGGCAACGGCGCCTGCTCGTTCGGCCCGTCCGGCGACCTCATGATCGCGGCGATGAACCACACCGACTACGAGACGTCCGGCGCGTGCGGGGCGTACGTGCTCGTGCGCGCGGCCAACGGGACGAGCATCACGGTGCGGATCGTCAACGACTGCCCCCTGCCCTGCGCACCCGGGCAGCTCGACCTGAGCCACGAGGCCTTCGCCAAGCTCGCGGACCTGTCGGTGGGCCGCCTCCCGATCACCTGGACGCTGCTGAGCCCCGGCGCGGCCCCCGCCACGATGTCGATCCGGTACAAGACCGGATCCAGCCAGTGGTGGTGCGGGATCCAGGTGATCGGCCACCGGAACCCGGTGGCTGCCCTGGAGGTCAGGACCGGCGGCGGCTGGCGGCAGCTGTCCCGCACCGACTACAACTACTTCCTCTCCCCGGACGGCAGCGGGTGCGGCGGCCCTCTCAGGATCACCGACATCTACGGGGAGCAGCTCACCGTCGACGGGATCGCGGTGAGGCCGGACGTCGCCCAGCCGACCCAAGTCCAGTTCGCCCGGCATTGACCGCACTGCTCGCCCGTCGGCCGTCGGGGACGCCCCTGCGGGGCGACCACCGCCGCGTCCGGGAAACGGGCACTGCTACGCTCATGCCGATTGTTAACGCTCACATTGCAGGGAGAGGGCGACCGGGGGACATGCTCCTCGATGACGCGTCCGCGGAGTTCCACGACTTCTTCGAACGCCACTACGCCGAACTCGCCCGTCTCGCCCACCTCCTGACCGGTGAGACGGACGCCGCCGACGACCTCGCCGCGGACGCCTTGATCGCCCTGTGGCAACGCTGGGACCGGCTCCGCGCCGCCGACCACCCGCTCGCGTACGCCCGCGGGGTGGTCGCCAACATGGCGCGCGCACGGATCCGCAGCGCGGTCCGCGAGCGGCGCCGGGTCCTGCTGTTCTGGACCCGCAGCCCGGAGAGGACCGACGGACCGGACGTGGCAGCCGTGCTGGACGTCCGTGCGGCGCTCGCCCGGCTGCCGTTCCGCAAGCGGGCCTGCGTGGTGCTGCGCCACGCCTTCGACCTCTCGGAGAAGGACACCGCGGCGGCGCTCGGCATATCGGTCGGTACGGTGAAGAGCCAGAGCTCGAAGGGGATGGCCGAGCTGCAACAGCTGCTCGGCGCGCGAGCGGGCGGCGAACTGGCGACAGGAAGGAGGAACCGGTGAACGAGCACATCGCCCGGCAGCTGCGCGAGGCCGCCGAGGCCCACCAGCCCGACCGCGCGCGGATGCTGGCCCGGGTCCAGCGCGGCGCGGCCGGCCCCGCCGCCCGTCACCGCGCGCGGTCGGGCCTGCGGTCATGGCCCAAGGCCGCGCTCGCCGGCCTCGCCACCGCCGGCATCCTGGCCACCGGCGGTTTCGCCGTGGCGAGCATCGTCCGGACCCAACCCCCGTCGGACACCACCACGACCGCGCCCTCGGCCCCCTCACCGACGGTCGCGCCCTCGCCGACGCCGTCGGCCCCACCTGCCGCCACGGCTCCGGCTCAAGCACCGGCACCGGCCACCAGCGCCCCGGCCGGTCCGCGCCCGACCCCGTCCGCGAGCAGCCGCGCCCAGAACGGGCCGCTGTGGTCGGAGGGATCCATCGACGCACACAGCACCGTCTACTGGGGCCAGAACAACCTGACCCTCAGGACCGCCCAACCGCTCACCTCGCTCACCGTCGAGCTGCGCATCGCGCAGACCGGCGACGTGCGCGACACCGGCAACTGGCGGACCCTGCCGAGCGACGACTTCACCGTCACCGCCCAGGAGTCAGGCGGCGCACTGGTCTACCGCTGGGTCCTCAAACCCGGCCGCACCGTGCCCGCCGGCCAGCACGAGTTCGCGGGCCAGTACAACCACGCCACCGGCGTCCGCAGTTCCGCGAACGACAGCTACCGGGTGGACGCCCAGTCGGCGGGCGGTTCCGCGTCCGTCGGGGGAGGCTTCGCCCCGGCACGGTGAGGGCCGGCCCTCGGAGGACACGACCCGCGCTCGCAGCGACCCGCCCTCGCAGCGACCCTCCGTAGCGCGTGCGGGTCCACGGCCCTCCCGGGCCCCGGGCCGAAGGAGCATCCGGAGGCCGCGGTCCGACCCTCACCGTGCGCAGGCACGACCACGGCGCCCGCTCGAACGATGGGCGCACGATGCGCCGCCGCACCGGAACCCCGGTGCGGCGGCGCGTCGTCCGGCCACCTGCCGCGTCCGCCGTCAGGCCACGGGCAGGCCGCTGCCCGCGATCACCTCGGGCCGCAGCAGCGCGCTGAGCCTCTCGGCCGGGAGCAGCCCCTTCTCCAGGACGAGCTCGGCCACGCCCCGGCCGCTGGCGAGGGCCTCCTTGGCGATGTCGGTCGCCGCCGTGTACCCGATGTGCGGGTTGAGAGCGGTCACCAGGCCGATGGAGTTCTCGACGGTCGCGCGCAGCATCTCGGTGTTGGCGGTGATACCGACGACGCAGCGCTCGGCGAGGGTGAGGCAGGCCGCCCGCAGGTGGGTGATCGACTCGGACAGCGAGTGCAGGATGATCGGTTCGAAGGCGTTGAGCTGGAGCTGCCCGCCCTCGGCGGCCATCGTGATGGCAACGTCGTTGCCGATCACCTCGAAGGCGACCTGGTTGACGACCTCGGGGATGACCGGGTTCACCTTGCCGGGCATGATGCTCGAACCGGCCTGCACCGGCGGAAGGTTGATCTCGCCGAGGCCCGCGCGCGGCCCCGAGGACAGCAGTCGCAGGTCGTTGCAGGTCTTCGACAGCTTGACGGCGATACGCTTGAGCACGCCGGACATCTGGACGAACGCGCCGCAGTCCTGCGTGGCCTCGATCAGGTTGGCCGCCGTGACGAGGGGCAGCCCGGTGAGGTCGGCGAGGTGGCGGCGGGCGGACTCGGCGTATCCGGCGGGCGCGTTGAGGCCGGTGCCGATCGCGGTGGCGCCGAGGTTGATCTCGTGGATCAGCTCGACGGCCTCCGCGAGCCGGCTGCGGTCCTCGTCGAGCATGACCGCGAACGTCGAGAACTCCTGCCCGAGCGTCATCGGCACGGCGTCCTGCAGCTGCGTGCGGCCCATCTTCAGGACGTCGCGGAACTCGACGGCCTTGCGGGCGAAGGCGTCCTGGAGGACGGCCATCGCGTCGAGCAGGCCGCGCACGGCGAACACGGTCGCGATCCGGACGGCGGTCGGGTAGACGTCGTTGGTGGACTGGCCGAGGTTGACGTGCTCGTTGGGGTGCAGGTGGCGATACTCGCCCTTGGCGTGCCCCAGCAGCTCCAGCGCGCGGTTGGCCACGACCTCGTTGGCGTTCATGTTGGTCGAGGTGCCGGCGCCGCCCTGGATGACGTCGACGACGAACTGGTCGTGCAGCTCGCCGGCCCGGATCTCGCGGCAGGCGGCGACGATCGCCCCGGCCTTCGCGGGCTCCAGGAGGCCAAGTTCCTCGTTGGCGAGGGCCGCGGCCTCCTTGACGGCGGCGAGGGCGTCGATCAGGTGCGGGTAGGCGGAGATGGGCGTGCCCGTGATGGGGAAGTTCTCGGTGGCGCGCAGCGTGTGGACGCCCCAGTAGGCGTCGGCGGGGACGTCGCGGTCTCCGAGCAGGTCGTGTTCACTGCGGGTAGCGGCGGTCATGGGTGTGCGGGTCCTCTTCTTCAGGGAATGGCGGGTCGGGTCACGCAGGGGCGAGCAGGGCCGACGGGTCCAGCGCGGCCACCGGCCGGACACCGCCGACGGGCCGGCCACCGCCGGTCGCCGGCTCCCCCGCGAACCCGGTGAGCAGCCGCGGGTCGACTCCCGCCAGGGCCAGCGCGGCCGCTGCCACCGGGACGCGTGCCCGGTTCGCGCCGTCGGCGATCTTCACGGCGATGGCGCGGCCGTCCGGCAGTGCGGCGACCTGGACGCCCTCGAAGCCGTCCTTGGTCAGCAGTCCGGGCACCGCGCGCATCAGCGCGGCCACGTCCCGTCCGGCGCCGGAGGCCATCTCCGGGTGCGCGCGCAGCGCGCCCGCCACCCGGGACTCGGGCGTGCCGCGCGTGCCGGTGGCGATGCGGGCGGCGGCGCGCGCGAGGCCGTGCAGGGAGACCGCGAACAGCGGGGTGCCGCAGCCGTCCACGGTGACGTGCGCGATGCGTTGACCGGTGAGCTCTTCGACGGTCGCGGCGATCACCCGTTGGAGCGGGTGGGTGGGATCGTCGTAGTCCTCCGGCGGCCAGCCGTTGAGCTTGCAGAGGTAGAGCATCGCGGCGTGCTTGCCCGAGCAGTTCTGGGCGAGCCGGGAGGGCGGGCGGCCCTCCCGGACCCAGGTGTCGCGCACGGCCGGGTCGTACGGCAGGTCCGGCACGTTGCGCAGGTCGTCCTCGGAGAGGCCGGCGAGGTCCAGGATCCGCCGGGCTCCGGCGAGGTGGCGCTCCTCGCCGGAGTGGCTGCCCATGGCGAGGGCGAGCAGTTCGCCGTCGAGCGGCAGCCCCGCCCGGACCATGGCGACGGCCTGGACCGGCTTGAGGGCAGAGCGCGGGTAGCAGGCGGCCTCGATGTCGCCGAGCCGGAACCGCACCCCGCCGTCGCCGCCGAGGACGACGACGGAGCCGTGGTGGGTGCCCTCGACCACTGCGCCCCGGGTGACGTGGGCGACGGGCACGTGGCGGGGCTCGCGGATCGCGGGCGCGTCCGCGAGGGGACTGCTGAACATGACGTCCTCGTTCGGTGGTGGAGGTGCTGCTGAGCGGTGTGCCGACGGGTGGCGGCCCGCGACGATGGCATGACGAGCCGTCAGATTCCGTGCGCAGATGCCTGGTTCAGCTTTCCGAGTCGGCGGCGGCGCGCGCGATCCGTCCGCGGATCGCGTACCAGCCCGCGACCAGCGCTCCGCCGATCAGCGGCAGGCACAGCACGGTGGTGCGCCCGGCGCCACCGTCGGCGTACATGAGGACCAGGACGGAGACGAGGAAAACCAGCGTCACGAGCTCGGTCCACGGCGAGCCGGGCAGGCGGTAGCCGGGCCGGGTCAGTTCGCCCTGGCGGGTCTTTCGCCAGAAGAGGTAGTGGCAGACCATGATCATGCCCCAGGTGGCGAGGATGCCGATCGCCGCGAAGTTCAGCACGATCTCGAACGCGTCGGCCGGGACCACGAAGTTGAGGCCGACGCCGAGGACGCACATGCCGCTGGTCAGCAGGATGCCGCCGTACGGCACCTGGGTGCGGCTCATGCGGGCGGTGAACCGGGGGGCCGAGCCGCTCACGGCCATGGAGCGCAGGATGCGTCCGGTGGAGTAGAGGCCGGAGTTGAGCGAGGACATGGCCGCGGTGAGGACCACCAGGTTCATCACGCCGCCGGCCGCCGGGACGCCGATGTGGGAGAGCACGGTCACGAACGGGCTCTGGCCCGAGCTGTACTTGTTCCAGGGCAGCAGCATCGACAGGAGGAGGACCGAACCGACGTAGAACAGGCCGACGCGCCACATGATCGAGTTGATCGCCTTCGGCATGATCTTCTCGGGGTTCTCGGTCTCCCCGGCCGTCACGCCGACGAGTTCCACCGAGGCGTAGGCGAAGACGACGCCCTGGATGATCAGCAGCATCGGCATCAGGCCGTTGGGGAAGATCCCGCCGTTGCCGGTGATCAGGGACGGCCCGGGGACGGCGCCGTCGACCGGGTGCCGGGTGACCAGCAGGTAGATCGCGATGCCCATGAACACCAGCAGCGCGCCGACCTTGACGATGGCGAACCAGAACTCCAGTTCGCCGAAGATCCGCACCGAGATGAGGTTCACGGTCAACACCACGGCCAGGGCTATGAGCGCGATCACCCACTGCGGGACGCTGGAGAACAGGTGCCAGTAGTGGGTGTACGTGGCGACGGCGGTGATGTCGGCGATGCCGGTGGTCGCCCAGTTGAGGAAGTACATCCAGCCCGCGGTGTACGCGCCCTTCTCCCCCAGGAACTCCCGGGCGTACGACACGAAGGCCCCGGAGGACGGGCGGTACAGGACGAGCTCGCCGAGCGCGCGCACGACGAGGAAGGCGAAGACGCCGCAGACGGCGTACGCGACGAACAGGGAGGGCCCGGCGTCGGCGAGCCGTCCGCCCGCGCCGAGGAACAGGCCGGTGCCGATGGCACCGCCGATGGCGATCATGTTGACGTGCCGGGGCTTCAGGGACTTGCTGTAGCCGGTGTCACCGGCGTCGACGTGACGGGTCGTGGGGCGCTTCTCGTCCTTGAGGAACTGCTCGCTCACGCCTCGGATCTGCCTTCCGTGGGAGTGTCCGCGCGCCCGGGGCGCACGATGTCGGTGAGGGTCGCCTCGACGCGGTGGAGGTGGTGGGACATCGCCGCGACCGCGTCGGGCTCGGAACCGTCGACCAGCGCCTCGACGATCGCCCGGTGCTCGCAGTTCGACTGCTCGCGCCGGCCGCCGAGTTCGTTGAGGAAGGTGGACTGACGCGCCAGTGCGTCACGGATCTCCTCGATCACCCGGCGGAAGACCGGGTTGCGGGAGGCCTCGGCCACCGCCAGGTGGAAGACGGTGTCCAGCGCGACCCACGCGGTGGTGTCGGTCTCCCGCTCCATCCGGTCGAGCAGGTGCGCCAGGTGGTCCAGGTCCTCCGGGGTGCGGCGCAGCGCCGCGTACCCGGCGACCGGGATCTCGACGTGCCGGCGCACCTCCAGGAGGTCGCTGGCCGCGTAGTCGCCGAACGTGGGGTCCTCGACGGTGTTCGCCACGACGAAGGTGCCCTTGCCGGTCTTGGAGACGGTCAGGCCCATGGTCTGGAGGGCCCGGAGGGCCTCCCGCAGCACGGGCCGGCTGACCTCCAGGGTGCGGCACAGCTCCGCTTCGGAGGGGAGCTTGTCCCCGACGGAGTACTCGCCGCGCTCGATGGCGCCGCGCAGGTGGCCGAACACCGCTTCCATCGCGCTCACGCGGCGAGGGGCCGATCCTGCTGTCTGGCTGTCTGACAGGTTCACGGGCCGATCCTGAGGGCTGTGGCCGAGCGGTGTCAAGGGGTCGGCGCCGGACCGAGGGCAAGCGCCGTCGCCCGCGCGGCGCGTGCCCCCCGATCGCCCGCCGGCCGATCTTCTGCCATGGACCTGGCCCTCAGCTACGACTACGACTTCATCCCCCTGCCGGCGCCACGGACACTGCGCCGGACGCTGATCGCGCGGGACCCGGTCGTGGCGCGCCCCCCGCCGACCCGGAGCTGACCCGCTTCATCTACGCCGTCCGCATCGACACCCGGCACACCCCGCGCGCCCTGGTGGCCCTGGAGCAGATGCTCGCCGCGCAGGCGCTGGCCGCCCTGTCCTGAGGAGCACCCCGCGCCCCACCCGCACCAGGCACCTCCCGCCTCCTCCACTCAGCCTCCGATCGGCAGGACGGACGTGGGCTCGGTGATCACCAGGGACTCCCCCGCCGGGCTCAGGCGGCCGCTGGACGGGTCGCGGTGGAAGGCCGTGACGGTGTCGGAGCGCTGGTTGGCGCAGAAGAGGAGAAGGCCGTCGGGGGTGAGTGCGATGTCACGCGGCCAAATGCCGCCGCAGGGAACGGCGGTGAGCAGTTCCACGGACGCGCCGTCGTCGTGGACGGCGTGGATCGCGATCGCGTCGTCGCCGCGGTTGGTCGTGTAGAGGAAGCGGCCGTCCCCGGACAGCCGGAGCGCGGCGGCGGAGTTGGCGTTCGGCGCGCCCGGATCCTGTCGGGTCTCGACCTCGGCAACCGGTTCGAGGCGGCCGGAGAGCCCGTCCCAGGTGCAGACGGTGAGGGTCGAGGAGAGTTCGTTCAGAACGTGGGCGTACCGGCCCGACGAATGGAACACGAGGTGCCGAGGGCCTCTGCCCGCCGGCAGTTGCACCGTCCGGTGGGCGCTGAGCAGGCCGCTGTCCGGATCGAAGGCGTAGACGTAAACCCGGTCGGTACCGAGATCGGTGCACAGCAGGAACCGCCCGTCCGGCGAGGGAGCCGCCATGTGGGCGTGCGGGGACGTGAGCAAATCCCCGGACGCCTCCCGGCCTGGGTGCCGGACGATCTGCACCGGCCCGGCAGCAGCGACCATGCCGTCGGCGCCGATGGGAACGACCGAGAGGGCGCCATCGCCGTAGTGGGCCGCGAAGACGTGCGAACCACTGGGGTGGACCGCGATGTGGCAGGGGCCCGCGCCACCACTGGCGGCGACGAAGGGCGGCCCCTGGAACCCGGTGTCGATGTCGGTGTCGGTGTCCACCCGGAGGGACACGACCCCTCCAACCGCCCGTTCCAGGACGGCGTGGACGACCCCGCGCGTCGGATCGACAGCCGCATAGGAGGGGTGGTCCAGCGGCAATATCCGGACGAGGCTCATGGCGCCGGTGCCGTCGTAGCGGACGGCGCACAGACCCGCTCCAGGAGCGTCGGCAGCGGCGGCGCTGCCGATGACCAGCAGTCCGCCGGACAAAGCGGTCTGATGGTGATTCACGTATGCCTACTCTCTGCTCGCCTTGCGGCACGCGATTCGCGGCAAGGCCGCGCGGGATCGCGCCGAGGTGCTGAAGTGGCCGCCAACGGGCGGACGGACTCGTCGACCCTCTTCGTGCGTGCTACGGGGCCGGGGATTTCGAAGTCTATCCGGAGGTCGAACACACAACCGTAGGCGCCGAACGGGCGGCATGACGCAGCAACAAGACTTCCCAGTCGGCTACTTGAGAGCCATGAAGGAAGGTGGACACCCGCCCGGGTCGCGGATTTCCTCCCGCACTCCGGCGCTTGACTTCAAGTCGGCTTGAGATTCTACCTTGGGGCCATGAACTTCACCGGGGCCAAACCTCGGTCGAGGCCGAGGAAATCCGCGTTGTCGGAGTCGTCGTCATCCGGACAGGAGAGTGATCAGCATGCGAGCGGTGCGGGCGGTGCGTTTCGGGGGCCCGGAGGTTCTGGTTCCGGGCGAGGCACCGGAGCCGGTCGTCGGACCGGGACGGGTGATGGTCGAGGTGTCCGTCGTGGGCATCACGTTCGTCGAGACGCAGATCCGCCGCGGCGTCGACCGGTGGCACGCCAGACCCGACCTGCCGTACGTACCGGGCGGCATGGTGGCCGGCCGGGTGAGCGCGACCGGGGAAGGAACGGATCCGAGCTGGATCGGCCGCCTCGTTCTGGCCGACGCCGGGGCGACGGGTGCCTTCGCCGAGCGGGTGGCGGCCGACGCGGAGAGCCTGATCCCGGTACCCGAAGGGCTGGGCCCGCGCGAGGCCGCAGCCTTGCACACGGACGGCAGCACCGCGACGGGCCTCGTCGAGGGGGCGCGGATCGCTGCCGGGGAGTGGGTGCTGGTCGAGGCGGCGGCCGGCGGTGTCGGCAGCCTGCTGGTCCAGTTGGCTCGGGCGGCCGGGGCCAGGGTCATCGGGATCGCCCGTGGGGCACGGAAGCTCGACCTGATCCGCAGCCTGGGGGCCGAGGCCGCGGTCGACTACTCCGCACCGGACTGGACCGAGCAGGTCCTCCGGGCGACCGGCGGCGCGGGAGTCGACGTCGTGTTCGACGGCGTGGGCGGGGAGATCGGCCGGGCCGCGTTCGAGGTGACGGCCCGCCACGGCCGGTTCTCCGTGCACGGCGCCTCAAGCGGTCAGCTGACGGTGATCGAGCCCGCGGAAGCGCGGAGGCGCGGAGTCGAGGTGATCGGAATCGAGCAGCTCTACGGGTTCAGGCCGCGGATGCACCAGTGGGCCGAACAGGTGATGGCAGAAGCGGTCGCGGGCCGAGTCCGGCCGGTCATCGGACAGACCTTCCCGCTGGAGCACGCCGCGGACGCGCACGCCGCGATCGAAAGCCGAACCGCCCTGGGCAAGACCCTGCTCCTGATCTGACCACCCCCGCAGCGGAGCCGGCCGCCGCCACCGCCGTCAGGCGGACCGGCCCATCCATGCCGCGTCCCGCTTCAGATGCGGATCACGATCTCTCCGCGCGTGCGTCCGCGCTCGGCGCGCAGGCCCCGAAGCCCCAGCGCAGACACCGGGGAACAAGTGACCCGCCGGTAGGAAGTGGTCGCTACGGGGCAGGGTTGAGGGTCTCGTGTACGACGTTGATGAACGGGAATACCTCCTTCGACAGGCCCACCGAGCCTCCTGAGCCGGCACGCTGAACGATGCTCGGCCGCCGCCTCGGGCTCCAGGACACTTGCCGCGGCACGGCCGGCTTCATGTCGCTGACCTGAACGTGACGGCTACGACACCTCACCGCGAGTGGAAATAGGATCGCCACGAGTGGAGTTGGTGACGGAAGTTTCCCGTTTCAGGAGGGGTCATGCGAGCGATTCAGATGTCCGAAGTGGGCGGTCCCGAGGTGCTGCGACTGGTCGATATCGATCAACCGACGCCGGGCCCGGGCCAAGCGGTCGTGGAGGTCGCCGCATCCGGGGTCAACTTCCTCGACGTCTACCACCGCGAAGGCCGGTACAGCGTCCCGCTGCCCTTCACCCCGGGCGCCGAGGGCGCCGGCACGGTCGTCGAAGTCGGCCCCGGCGTCACTGACGTCGCAGTCGGGGACCGGGTCGGTTGGGTGGAGATTCCCGGCACGTATGCCGAGCGGGCCGTCGTGGACTCCTCCCGGCTGGTGCCGCTGCCCGACGATATCGGCTTCGAGACAGCCGCCGCCGTGCTCCTCCAAGGCATGACCGCGCACTATCTCGTCAAGGACGCCTACCCGGTTCAGGGGGGCGACACGGTGCTCGTGCATGCGGCTGCCGGCGGCATGGGGCTGCTTTTGACCCAGCTCATCACCCAACTCGGCGGCAGGGTGATCGGCACGACGTCGACCACGGCGAAGGCCGAGCTGGCGAAGCGTGCCGGGGCCGCCGAGGTGATCCTTTCCTCCGCAGTCGACGATCTCGCAGCCGAGGTGAGGCGGCTCAACGGCGGTCAGGGACTGCCGGTCGTCTTCGACGGCGTCGGCGCGCACACCTTCGATGCGAGCCTCGCCAGCCTGCGAACCCGCGGCCATCTCGTGCTCTTCGGCGCGGCAAGTGGTGCCGTGCCGCCGTTCGATCCGATTCGGCTCGCCCACGGCGGTTCGCTGACCCTGATCCGGCCCAGCCTCGGGCACTACATCGCCGATCGGTCCGAACTGCTCCGACGGGCCGCCGATGTGTTCGGGTGGGTGCGCTCCAAGGCGCTTGAGGTCACCGTAACGGGCCGCTACGCATTGTCCGAGGCCGCCCAGGCCCACAGCGATCTGGAGGCTCGGCGTACCACCGGCAAGCTGCTCGTCGTACCCGATGCGGCCGCTGTCGGACGCCGCGAGGAGACGCAGAGCTGATCGCGGGTGACGAGGTCGGGGATCTTGGAGACTGAGATGTCGAGGGCATGGCCGACCGTCATCGCCAAGATCCCCGACAGCAATTACCGGCGAGTTACTTGCTCCGCGGTGTCTGCGCTGGGACTTCGGGACCGTGCAGGTGGGCGTGGGCGATCCGCAAACCCGGGCTCACGCCGCCGGCCGGTGCGGTGTCACCTTCCCAGCCACTTGGTCAGACCTGCCCAGAGGCCCCGGCGCTCCCGGCTTTCGGGCAGGGTCCCGCGGTGCTCGGTGCGTGGAGCAACCGTGGTCTGCGGCTCCGGTCCCTCCGGCGCAATGCCCTGGGCCCGGGCGGCCGCGAGCCAGCTGGGGAACTCGGCGAGCATCAGGTCGTAAAGCCGAGCGTCGGAGATCCCCTGTGGATCACGCCCCAGATGGAAGAAACCGGCGTTGTCGATGGGCCGCTTCTCCGGAACCGCCAACTCGTCAAGCTTCCGCAGGAAGTCGAACTGCCTGCTGTCCGGGTCGCCGAAGCCGATGAACTGCCAGAAGATCGGCAGCGTCGCCGCCTCGCACAGGCGCGCTTCCGCCGCGCCCTTGTTGATCGGCCCGCCGTCCGTCTGGAACAGGACGAGGGCCGGGGCCGTGGCACCGCTCTCGCGGTAGTGCCGGACCACCGCGTCCATCGCCACGTGGTAACTGGTCTTGCCCATGTGGCCGAGGCCGGCCACGATCCGGTCGATCCGGCCCTCGTGGTCCTCCAAGGTGATCTCGGTCTGGGCGTCGACCTCGGTGGAGAAGAAGAGGACCGGCACGCTCCCGTCGTCGTCCAGATTCGCCGACAGTCCCAGGACCCGGTCGGCGAGCGCCTGGACACTGCCGTCCTTGTAAAAGGGCCTCATCGAACCGGAGTAGTCGATCACCAGGTACACCGCGACGCGCTGACCGCTGAGCCCGCGCCGCTCCACCGAGGCGTCGGCCGTCTTGTAGAGGCTCACCAGCGCAGGTGCACTCCGCTCGACCTTGTCGAGACTGACGGCCATGTGTCACTCCCCCAAAAACACGCAGGTCAAGCGCCCCTGAAGCCCAGCCGGCACCACCACCGGAACCGGCACCCACAGTATCGCGAAACCAATCCCAAGCCGCGGCGCGAGCGGCACGCCGGTTCGACGCACAACCAACCGCCTGCGAAGCCCGGATTGCACTCAAACGGGCGATGCCGCCCGCAGAGCTGCGGCCGCAGGGCTACGGCCGCAGCCGCGCCGCCCGCGACTCCAGGTAGCGCTGTTCTGCGGTGCTCGCCGTGGCCCTGGCCGCGCGGCGGTAGTGGTCGTGGGCGGCGGTCCGGTCGCCGGTGCGTTCCAGGAGGTGGGCGCGGACGGAGAGGAGGCGGTGGTGGGTGGCCATCCTCGGGTCGGCGTCGAGGGTGGCGAGGAGGGCCAGGCCGGCCTCGGGGCCCTCGGTTTCGGCGAGGGCGATCGTGCGGTTGAGGGTGACCATCGGGTTGGGGGCGATGCGTTCGAGGATCAGGTACAGCGCGTGCACCTGGTGCCAGTCGGTCTCCTCGGCCGTCGCCGCCGCCGCGTGCGTCGCGGCGATCGCGGACTGGAGCTGGTACGGGCCGAGGGCGGGGCCGGCCAGGGACGCCTTGGCGAGGGCGAGGCCCTCGTCGAGCAGGGTGCGGTCCCAGGCCGTCCGATCCTGGTCGGCGAGGGGGACCAGGTCGCCGGCGGAGGTCGTACGGGCCTCGCGGCGGGCGTGGGTGAGGAGCATCAGGGCGAGCAGACCGGCGACCTCGGGGTCGTCGGGCAGCTGGGCGTGCACCGTGCGGGTGAGGCGGATCGCCTCGCGGGCGAGGTCGGGGCGGTCGAGGTCGGTGCCCGAGGAGGCGGTGTAGCCCTCGTTGAAGATCAGGTAGAGGACGTGCAGGACCACCCGCAGCCGCTCCTCGCGCTCCCCGCCCTCGGGGAGCGCGAAGGAGCTGCCGGCGGCCTTGATGCGCTGCTTGGCCCGGCTGATCCTGGCCGCGAGCGTGGCCTCCGGGACCAGGAACGCGCGGGCGATCTCGGCCGTGGTCAGGCCGCCGACCGCCCGCAGGGTCAGGGCGGTCTGGGAGGCCGCGGTCAGGGTCGGGTGGCAGCACAGGAACAGCAGGACGAGCGTGTCGTCGCTGTCCGGCACGTCCTCGGGCCGCACCTCGGACGCCGTCGCCGCCTCGCGTTCGCGGCGCGCGTGGTCGCTGCGCATCCGGTCGACGAGGCGGCGGGAGGCGACCGTCACCAGCCAGCCGCGCGGGTTGTCCGGCACGCCCTCGTCCGGCCACTGCACGGCGGCTGCGAGGACGGCCTCCTGCACGGCGTCCTCGCAGCCCTCGAACTGCCCGTGCCGCCGCACCAGCGTGCCGAGGACCTGCGGCGCGAGCTCACGCAGCAGGTCCTCGAACTCGTGCACCGCCGTGCCGTGCGGACGGCCGGGGGTCGTTCCGGGGGGCGTGCCGGGGATCATGCCCTGCGAACTGCCGGGGGTCGTGCCGTGCGTCATGCCTCCAAGTGTCCGTCGGAGAACATGACCTGGCGCACCTCGACCCCCAGTCCCGGGATCGCGGCGTCGGGGATCTGCGCCGCGAGTTCGATCGCGCGGTCCTTGTCCTCGCAGTCGACGAGGTAGAAGCCGCCGAGGAATTCCTTGGCCTCCAGGAACGGGCCGTCGGTCACCACCGGCTGCCCGTCCCGGACGGTCACCACGGCCGCCTGGGACGGGTCGACCAGCGCCTGGGTGAGGATCAGCTCGCCGGACTCCTTCAGCGCCTCGATGAACCGGCCGTGGCCGGCGCCGATCGCCGCCTTCTCCTCGTCGGTCAGCGCGTCCAGCACGGCCGGGTTGATGTGCAGGCCGATCACGAACTTCATCGCGTGCTCCTCGTGGTGCGCGGGCCCCGGCGGGGCCCTCTCGACCGGTTGGTCGGAGCCGCCGGCGCCGTCTTGACATCGCTCGGGACGTTTCCCGGAGAAATTTCCCACGACTTTCCCGTCGCACGGCCTTCGCGCGTCCGGCGGATGTCAAGAACGCTCCCCCGGCTCCGACCAGCCCGCGCAACGTACGGAGATCCGGAGGTTACGAAGATGCGAGTCGAACGGCCCTGGGCGGCCCTGGCCGTCCTGATGCTGCCCACCCTGCTGGTCGCGATGGACGTGACGGCGCTGCTGCTCGCGCTCCCGCGGCTGAGCGCGGACCTGGGTGCCACCAACGTCCAGCAGCTGTGGATCAGCGACGGCTACGGGCTCACGGTGGCCGCCCTGGTCATCACGATGGGCACCCTCGGTGACCGGATCGGCCGCCGGCGGCTGCTGCTCACCGGCGCCGCGGCGTTCGCGGTGCTGTCGGTCGTGGCGGCCTACGCCACCGACCCGCTGGTGCTGATCGCCGTCCGGGCGCTGCTCGGCGTCGCCGGGGCGACGCTGGCGCCGTCCACGCTCGCGCTGATCACCGACCTGTTCCGGGACGGGCGGCAGCGCGGGCGGGCCATCGCGGTGTGGGCGACGTGCCAGTTCGCCGGGGGCGCGCTCGGGCCGGTGCTCGCCGGGTTCCTGCTCCAGCACTTCTGGTGGGGGTCAGTGTTCCTGGCCGCCGTGCCGGCGATGGCGGTGCTGCTGCTGACCGGGCCGTTCCTGCTGCCGGAGTTCCGCGGCGACCGGTCGGGGCGGCTGGACCTCGCCGGCGTGGGGCTGTCGCTGGTGGCCGTGCTCCTGGTGGTCTACGGGCTCAAGCAGCTGGCGGTCGGGAGCGCGCCCGCCGTGCCTTCTGCGGCCCTGGCCGTGGGCACGGTGGTCGGCGCGCTGTTCGTCCGGCGCCAACTACGCCTGGAAACGCCGCTGTTGGACCTCCGCCTGCTGCGCAGCCGCCCGTTCACGGCCGTCCTCGTCGCGCTGGTGTTCGCCGGCGTGGCGATGGCCGGGACGGGCCTGCTGGTGACGCAGTACCTGCAGAGCGTCCTCGGCCACTCGCCGCTCGCGTCCGCCGTGCTGTTCGCGCCGATGGGCCTGGCCGTGGCGGTGGGCACGATGGCCTCGCCGCTCCTGGCCCGGCGGGTGAGCCGGTCGACCGCGATCGCCGGCGGGCTGGCGCTCTCCACGCTCGGCGGCCTGCTGCTGACGGTCGTGGACGGTCCCGGCAGCCTGCCGCTGGTCATCACCGGCGTCGCCGTCCTGGCGCTCGGCACCGGCCCGCTGTTCGCGCTCGGCACCGGGCTCGTCATGGGTTCCGTCCCGCCGGAGCGTGCCGGATCGGCCGCGGCGATGTCGGAGACCGGCAACTACTTCGGCGGCTCGCTGGGCTTCGCGCTCCTCGGCGCGCTGGCCGCGGCGGTCTACCGCGCCCGCACGCACGGCACGTCCGACTCCCTCGCGGGCGCGGTCGCCGCCGCCGGGCACCTCCCGGCCGGGCGGGCCGGGGACCTCCTGCACACCGCGCGAGAGGCGTTCACGTCCGCGCTGCACGTCACCGGTGCCGTCGCGGCGGGGATCTTCGCTGCCTTGGCCGTCCTGACGTACGCGTTGCGCCCGAAGGTGCCGGAAGCCCCGGCCGCCGCAGCAGCTCCCGACTACGAGGCCACCCACGCGTAAGCGACGGAACGGCCCCGCGGGGGGGCCCCCCCCCCGGGGCGGGGGCGGGCGCGCCCCGGCGCGCGCGCCAGCCCCCCCCCGCCCCGCGCGCGCGCCCCCCCC